>NZ_DKIK01000066.1:0-15090 GCF_002454215.1 Acinetobacter sp. UBA6720 | reverse complement strand
ATGAGCATCAGTTGATGGAAGAAGGCTTCTATAACATCTATGGTAAATCAGGCGCACGTACTGAAATGCCAGGTTGTTCACTCTGTATGGGTAACCAAGCACGCGTAGCACCGAACACAACATGTGTATCAGCTTCTACTCGTAACTTCCCGAACCGTTTAGGTCAAGGTGCGAACGTTTACTTAGCGTCTGCTGAACTTGCATCTGTTGCTGCTGTACTTGGTAAATTACCAACTCCAGAAGAATACCAACAGTATGCAGCTCAAATTGATAGCATGTCTGCTGACATCTACCAATACCTAAGCTTCGACAAGATGACAGACTATACTAAACCTGCATCTGAGATTGATACGAAGAAAATTGCTGCTGCTCAGTTGACTTAATGAGCTAGGATCAAGAAAAGCCAAAAGGCTTTTTTCCTAGCGCAAGAGTAAATCTATGATTTGCTTGGAAATTAAGCAATAAGCGGTATAAAATAAGGGCTGATTAATTCAGCCCTTATTTTTTTTGGAAAATTTAATGCGTTCAAAACTGGATATAAATAAAACACGAATAATATTTTTTGATCTTGAATTTTATGTTCCAGATATAAATCGCAAAGAACAAGGTTTTTGTTATAACCCATGGCAAGAGAATTCACTTTTTTTGGGTGGTAGTTATGTGATTGCTTTAGGTACTCGTGATCAGGTTAATCCACTAGATGAAGATCTTCAAAATAGAATAAAATCTATTTGGATTTGGGATTGTAAAGATGAAAAAGAGCTTGTAGGGAAGTTTTTCAAATTATTCAAGTCGCAAATTGATCAATGTATACAGGCTAGCCAAGGTATATCTCCTTTGATATGTGGTATTGGGATTCAAAGTTCTGATATACCCGTTTTAATGGCATTATTTAGAAAGCATGGCTTCTTAAATGAATTTGAATGTTTTACATTTGAAAATTCTTTAAGAATTTTAGATTTATCAGTATTGGGAATTGGGTTCTATAAAAATAAAACATACTTAATGTATCCGAAAAAGAAAAATGAATTATTAAATAAATTTTTCAGTGATCAGGTTTTTGAGAGTGGTACCACAGTCTGGTTTCAATATGAAAATCAGAATTATAAAGACATTCAAATCAGGAATGAAAAAGAAGTCTTTTATACGTTGAGGATGTATTATCAATTTAAGCGTAAGATAATGAATATGAAAGAGATTGAAGAGAAGTACATTAAACTGGAAAAAGCAAAATTAAAAGAGTTAGAGGCATCCACAGAAGTGAAAGAAATTATATAATAATAGAATAAAGCTATTGTTAACTAGATAGCTTTTTTATTTTATTAAAGATGTTGAGATTAAATGCCCAAACAATCTCGATTCCTCTGTATTGGTGGTTTCCTCAATGGAACACAAGTCAAAGATCAAGGCGACAGCTTTGTCTGTGTCGAAAACGCTAAAAACGTGACTTATCGAAAAATGGAAATTTTCCATCAAGACGCATGGGACCATGACTACTATGTGTGTGAAACGACAACAGAGCAACAAGCTAGGAATTGGGTTTATGACATTGAGCCCAATTAATTTCGATTCATTTGGAAAAATCCAAAAAATAGAATACGACACACGGATGTTGTTAAATAATAGACATTAAAAAGCCCCATTTTTCAGGGGCTAGTCGTATAGCTCGCGCCATACTCATATAAGGCTCATCTCATACTGAGCATATTAAAGCATATTAAAGCATATTTTTTAAATATTTTCAGCTCTTATTCAATGAGGGTTAAATCTGCTTTGTTTTCAAGTTTTAATGGACGTAAGGCAAAAATAGACCGCGTATGGCGCACACCTTTCATGGAGTATAAGTTCTTACGTAAAAAGCGTTCATAGTGCTCTGCATTTTTTACAGCGACTTTGAGTAAGTAGTCATAATCACCTGTGACTAAGTGCGCCTCAACGACTTCGGGCATATAGGCCAGTGCTTCACTAAATTGCTCCAAAATTTCATCATCATGGCGCTCAAGTGTAATTTCAATAAAAAACAACTCATTAATCCCAATCGCTTTGGGATTGATATTGGCAGTATAGCCTTCAATAATCTTTGCATTTTCAAGACGTTTAAGCCGTGTCCAACAAGGGGAGGAGGAAAGACCAACTTTTTCAGCTAACTGAGTCACAGTCAAACGCCCATCTTGACGAAGTTCTGACAAAATACGGCGGTCAATTTTATCTAAAACATGGCGATTGTCATTCATGTGCAATTCCTGCTAATAATTTTCTTTATAAATGGTTTTATATGAAAATATTTCTCAAAAATACTTTGAAACAAGCAAATAATAGAGAAACTATTGAAGCGTCTTCTGATTACAATAAGCTTATTCAATCAAAGTCATTTGGGAGATTGGCTTTGATTTGTAAATAACACCATTTAAGGGAAGGGTGCCTTTACATGGTGTTATTTACGCACTTATTTACAGTATCTTCTGCTTCATTCGCTTTTGCTTAAACCAATAGGTAAGCGTTAAACATCCAATCCAGAGTGGGATCAATGCCACCGCAATACGCATATCAGGTGTCAGCCACATCACTACTAAAATCCCTAGCATAAATATAATGCAAATGTAATTACTTAACGGATACATCAGCACAGGGAATAAAGTCGGCTTTTTCAAAGCCAGCATGTGTTGCTTGAACTTTAAATGAGTCAGTGCCAACATCATCCAGTTAATTACAATCGCTGAAACCACAAGACTCATCAGCAACTTAAAGGCTTTTTCTGGAAAAATATAATTCAGTACCACACAGATCAATGTCACCAGTGCAGAGCATAAAATAGCAGCATAAGGGATGCCACGCTGGTTAATCTTCTTTAAGAACTGTGGTGCATTGCCTTGCTCAGCAAGTCCCAAGAGCATGCGACTGGTGCCATAGCTGGTGCCGTTATATACCGAGATGGCTGCAGTTAAAACTACAAAGTTCAGTACAGTTGCAACGCCTTGACTGCCCAATGAGTCAAAGATCAACACAAAAGGACTACCACCTTCTGCAATTTGATTCCATGGAAATAAGGAAAGCAGAACAATAATGGTTAGTACATAAAACAATAAAACACGATAGACAATTTGGTTTACGGCTTTAGGAATAGTTGTCGTTGGATTTTTGGTTTCTGCCGCAGCAATACCGACCAATTCAATTCCACCAAAAGAAAACATAATGATGGCCATTGCCATGATTAAGCCTGAAAGACCATTAGGAAAGAAACCGCCTAGAGCCCATAGGTTGGAAATGGAAGCAGTTTCGCCACCTTGCCCACTGGTAAGCAACCAAGCCCCATAAGCAATCATGCCAATGATCGCGAGAATTTTAATCATGGAGAATAAAAATTCTGTTTCGCCAAAGACTTTGACATGCAGCAGGTTGATGGCATTGATCAGTACAAAGAAAGCAAGTGCTGAAATCCACGTTGGAATTTCAGGCCACCAATATTGGACATAGAGGCCGATGGCGCTTAGCTCTGCCATGCAGACCAAGACATTGAGCACCCAATAGTTCCAGCCCGACATAAAGCCTGCAAAAGGGCTCCAAAATTTATAGGCGAAATAGCTAAAAGAGCCACTCACTGGTTCCTCAACCACCATTTCACCTAATTGGCGCATCATAAAAAAGGCAATTAAACCTGCAAGTGCATAACCTAAAATGACAGAGGGACCCGCCAGTTTAATGGTTTGAGAAATGCCTAAAAATAGACCCGTACCGATAGAGCCACCTAAAGCAATCAACTGAATATGGCGGTTGCTCAGCCCATGATTAAGCTGACGTTGCTGTTGTGCAGACATGATTCATCCATCTCTAGCACATGCGATAGACATCACATGAACTATGACTTAATAAAAATTTGTGATGGAAATATAATATTTATTTATCAATTAATAAAACTAAATTTATTAATGCTTGTGGTTTTTAGTGAAATATAGCGCTTGCTGGTTAGAATTACACCAGTTCAGACAATGAGTGCTTGAACTGGTGTAATACGTGAGGTCGTGATTTATATGAGGTTAAGCCTGCAGTTGCGCTGCAATTTTGGGCCATAAGTTTTGGTGGGAACGTTTAAACATGGCCATGTGACCAATGCTTTTGTGCCCATAAGCCTGTGGTTTTAATTCAATATGTTCTGTTTGTGCATTGGGATAGAGGTTAAGCAGTCCTTTGACATTGGCCTGAGTGGCAATTTCATCATCCGATGCCCAAATTGAGGTAATGGCGCAACGAATTTGATGGTGGAAGTCCTCTTGGACTGTATTTCCTATGGCATTCATGACATAACCAGGTTTGCTACAAAACTGTGCCCATTCACGTGCTACATCTTTAGGCAAGTTTTCACCCATCCCGATGGCTTGAGTTGGGCCGTAGCCCAATGTATATCGAGCAATTGGGAAGATTAGCTTAAACATGACTGGAGCGAGTAGTTTGGTACGGCCCTTTAAGTCTTTAACGTGTCCAGTAGAACCAGCAATAGCTACGACCTTTGCCACTTTTTTAAAGTTTGGATTAATACCTAAAAGTTGCCCACCTGCACTATGCCCGAGCAAGATCACTTGAGTTGCTTGGGTTTTATCTAATAGAGCATCTACTGCAGCAGGAATATCCAATTGTCCCCACTGTACAATACTCGCTTTTGACTGTTTAAGTGGTTCGTGCAGAGATTTCCCAATTCCACGGAAGTCAAAAACCAAAACAGCATAACCTTGTTCAGCAAGCCACGATGCAAAATGGTGGTAAAACTGTTGGGTAATGCCAGTTGCAGGGCAGATTAAAATAGGAAAGGTTTGCTGCGTAGCTTGGGCAGCATAAAAGCGTCCACTGAGTGAATAATGGTCGGAACAGGTGATGTTGAGCGTTTCGTAATTCTGCATGGTTGGCGTATAGATTTAAGTTGTTCATACTTTACTTGAGTTCCAAAAAGAAACTTGTCAAATCTATGACTTTAAAGTCAAGTGGATTTGTATAGAATGGGTCGAAAATAAAAAGGAAAACACATGCAGTTTGTTGAATTAGAGATGTCAGTTAAATTCGCACTTTTATTCAGTGCAATTTTTCTATTTGTAGGCATGCTAACTGGGGTGTGGAAATATGCTCAAATTCGCCATTCGCCACAATTTCGCGCGCATTATTATGTCGATATCGCACATCGTAGTAGTTTGCTATATGCACCTGCTAGCTTAATCATTGCCGTCATGGCGGTCATTTCAGTGTGGTCAGAGCCTGTAAATATGTTGTTTGTGGCAATTAATCTATTCTTTTTTAGCTTTTCGATACTGAGCTATATTGTGCATGGTGTATTACAAGATACCAATAACCAGTTTCGTAGTCCGCACATTTTAGGCAAATGGACTTTACCCAAATCCGTCATGGTGATGGCAATGATGGCTTTGGTTGTAGGGGAAATTGTGGCAACTTTTGGATTATTATGGGGTATGTTTTTAGGTTTATTCTAAGTTGTTATGATTTTTAGTCTTGGTACTTTTACAAAGGTGGATGACTGATCATCCACCTGTTTGCTAGTCAATTGACTGTGTGGCCTTTCGGAATTTTTGGTCGACAACTGCCCATAAGTAAAAGGCCAGTGAAACGACAATAGCATAAATAAAATATTCAGCTTTAAGGTTACCTTGAATTAAGCCATGCATGATCATAATAATCATCAGGGCAATGGTGGTACTTAAATACGTCACCATATTCTTGTTTGCCTTCAGAGCGCTAATGAAGACTTGCTTGTTGAAATGTAATGATAACATCTCCATCCCTCCTTGAGTTTTTGACTAAAAACCAATGTATTTAGTCGGGTTAGTTCATACTGTTGTACTGCTAAAATTTGAGTTGATCAAGAGCAAAACCAACTATTTTTCAGAAAAATTATGCTATACCAATCAAAATATAAGTATGTAGCATTTTTTTAGCGAATAAATAGTATTTCCGTACGGTATAAGATAGCAAATAAATGTTGTGCCTAAGCTTATATGCCCATTGTATAAAGCAATATTGATGCCATGAATGGCATGATAGGATGGGCTTTAACGCGTTTTTTTGTTTTCTAATTCTAAATTTATAAGAGATATGAAGTGCTTGGTATACGACTTTAGCGGTGTATGGTTTATGTATAGAAACGTACAGAAACTGATGTGAGCTAAAATGAAACAATATATGTCCATTTGGATAAAATGTGACAAATATTGATCATAATTAAAATCAGGTTTGGGTAAAACAAGATTTTAATGACATCAGTTTGTGTTTACTTTTTCACTTTGTCGATCACAACTGCAATGATAAATACAATGAGTGATGGAATTAGCCATGCAAGATTTTGTTCCGCAAGTGGCAGGTGAGTGAGGGCATAAGGAAGTTCAAAGTTGGCCACTTTTAAACCATCAAGAATACCAAAGACTAATGAAATAGCTGTAACTGGTGCAATTACACGTCTAGGATGGTTAAAGTATTTCCAGCCAAAGCTCAGCATAATCACTACAATCGCTGGTGGATAGATTGCACTTAAAACAGGCACAGAAAAGGCAATCAGTTTGGTTAAACCTAAATTGGAAATAACAAAAGAGAAGCCAATCAGGATGAAGACCCAAGTTTTGTAGCCAATTTTAGAAATTGAGCTGAAATATTCGGCACATGCGCAGGTTAGACCAATTGCAGTAACCATACACGCAATGAAAATCATACCTGACAGGAAAAATGAACCTAAGTCACCAAATGCATGTTGAACATATGCATGCAGGATCACTGCACCATTGCTCGCATTTGCTGCGACTTCGTGACTTCCGAGGCCAAGTTTGAATAAGCTTAGATAAACTAAAGTTAAGCCAATACCAGAGATAATACTTGCAATCACTGCATAACGTGTAATTAGCTTAGGGTTGCTGACCCCACGTGAACGAATGGCTTGAATAATTACAATACCAAAAACCAGTGCACCTAAAGTATCCATGGTCAGGTAACCATTGACAAAACCTTCAGAAACAGGACTATCAATATAGTTGTTAATGGCTGGTGGAACAAAACCTGTTGGAATTACCATTGCGGCGATACCTAAGGTGGCTAAAGATAAGATCTTTAACGGGGAAAGTACATAACCAACCGTATCTAAAATCTTGTTTGGATACAGTGCAATGAGAGTGACGACACTAAAGTAAATTGCACTATAGATCAGCAAGCTGCTACTTGATGTTCCAAGATAAGATGAAAAACCTATTTCATAGGAAACGGTTGCTGTGCGTGGTGTTGCAAACAGTGGTCCGACAGTTAAGTAACATGTAATGGTTAAAATGAGACTGGCTATTTTACCCAATGGCGAACTTAAAATCTGAATCGAACCCTCGACACGAGATAGCGCAATAATAGTGATGACAGGTAAGCCTACAGCGGTGATTAGAAAACCAAACGCTGCTAGCCAAACATGTTCACCCGCTTGTTGAGCCACAATCGGTGGAAAGATAATGTTGCCCGCACCAATGAAGAGTGCGAAAGTCATAAAACCCAAAGCAACAATATCCCGAGTACGGAGACTTGTCATAAAAGGGAGATCGAGTTGAACAAAGGGGACGATTTTAGTGCATAAGTGTATTTTTGGCTAATTTATTTCATGGGTAGTATTAAATTTTTTTATAAGATGAAAAGTGAATATATCAACACGTAAAAAATGGGTTGATATATGTGTTTGATTATCCATTTTAAAATAGAAAAATTATAAATATTAAAAGCTTGGGTTTTAATATTTTGATCATCCAATATTGTAGTTTGAGTGGCTTAAAACTATACAAATTATTTTCAATATGAGGCTTTACTATTGCAAGACGATTTAAGTTTGAACAAAAACAATGTGAAAAGGACTATACTTGCGACTTCATAATTGAGGGTATTTCAATGCGTGGCTTAAATGTGAGCATAAAAACTGAACAAGATGTAGAAAAACTGCGTATATCTGGTCGTTTGGCTGCCGAAGTTTTAGCGATGATTGGTGAGCATGTGAAGCCAGGCGTTACGACGGAATATCTAGATGATATTTGTCATGACTTCATTGTAAATACTCTAAAAGTAACGCCTGCCAATATTGGTTATCACGGTTATACCAAGACTACCTGTATTTCACCAAATGAAGTGGTCTGTCACGGCATCCCATCGCCGAATGTTGTATTGAAAGATGGCGATATTATTAATATTGATGTGGCGATTATTAAAGATGGATACTTTGGTGACACTAGTCGTATGTATTACGTGGGTACAGTAAAGCCAGCAGCTAAAAAGTTAGTTGATACGACTTATGAGGCGATGGTTGCAGGTATTCATGCTGTGAAGCAAGGTGCCACTTTGGGTGATATTGGTTATGCCATCCAGACAGTTGCGCACCGTGAAGGCTATAGTGTGGTACGTGAATATTGTGGTCATGGTATCGGTAAGGTGTACCACGAACAGCCAAGCGTATTGCACTATGGTCAATCGGGTAAGGGAATGCAGCTTAAAGCGGGTATGGTGTTTACCATTGAACCGATGATTAATATGGGTAAAGCACATGTCAAAGAACTTAAGGATGGTTGGACCGTTGTTACAGCAGATCATTCTTTGACTGCGCAGTGGGAGCATATGGTACTCGTGACTGAAACAGGTTTT
Organism: Acinetobacter sp. UBA6720; assembly: GCF_002454215.1. NCBI lineage: Bacteria > Pseudomonadati > Pseudomonadota > Gammaproteobacteria > Moraxellales > Moraxellaceae > Acinetobacter > Acinetobacter sp. UBA6720. The sequence continues at coordinate 6,441 of NZ_DKIK01000066.1, read as the reverse complement.
GAGTTGCTGTCTCCTTGGCCTGAAGGCACGGGCAGTTATCCAGAAATTTAACTTGAGGTTTTGTGTGCGGTTAAATTTTAGACTTTGGTCTAGCTTTGTGGTCTAAAAGCTAAATTAAGTCTTAAAAGCAATAACTGATATTTCTAAGCCCCTTTATTTGTCGCATTTTTGATGCTTTTTGATTAAAACTTATACATGTAAGCTATTGGTCTGGACTTTATGTTTTTACTAAAATAGTTTCCAAGATACTCGCTGTAGTTTCTTATTTTTGAAAGTTTATGAGCTTATCCACCTCGGTTAAGCTCTTTTTTTTCCAAAAATATTTATTTTTTAGGCATTGAGTCTATATTGGCTTGGTTTAAAGGGACTTATTTGAACTCAATTGATCAATTAAATAATCAATAAACACACGTACAGCAGGCAGTAAACCACGACGTGAAGGATATACTGCATGAAAAATACCATGCGGTGCTTTCCAGTCGGGCAAGACACGAACCAGCTCACCACTTTTTACCATATCTTGTACGATGCTGTCTGGAAGTAAGGCAATACCGCAGTTTTTGCGGACCAGTTGCGCCAACATGCTCAAATCAGAGCCCATCACTACAGGGTTTACACGTATTTTCTTTTGTTGCTGTGCATCATTATGTACGATGATGTGTTGATCTAAATGCTCATCGACCATACTCAAAATATGATGCTGGCTTAAATCTTCGGGTTGTTTCAGTTCGCCAAATTCATTCAAATACGCTTGGCTGGCAAATAAATGCTGTTCGATGTTCTCAAATTTGCGAATCACTAAACTTGGATCATCATCTAAGTTAGAGCGGACACGAAGGGCAATATCAAAACCTTCATTGATAATGTCAACTCGGCGATTGGTCACCATCATTTGTACTTTGATTTCAGGGTAGGCTTTTAAGAATCCTGGAAGAATACGTGCAATTTCATTTTGTGCAATTGAGACAGGTAGGCTGAGTTTGATCACACCACGGGGTTGTAAGCTGAGATGATCGACCAAGTCGTGTGCGGCTTGTGCAGCATTCATCATCACTTGCGCATGACGGTAAATGTTCATCCCGATATCGGTCACTGCGAAATGTCGAGAACTGCGTTGAATGAGACGGACCCCTAAGCGTTCTTCAAGATTATACACGCGTCGACTGAGCTTGGATTTGGGAATGTCTGTTGCGCGTTCTGCTGCACTAAACCCGCCATGTTCAACCACTTGAGCAAAACAATAAAAATCATCTAAATCGCTTAACATTCACCATGTCCATTTGTGCAACGATGTGCTTAATTAAAAAGTGATCGTTGCGATTTGTCAATTTTGAAATTGTAGAGATTCAATTAAAAAGACTTAATTATTCAAGATGTTTCACTGTGTTTTTTTGCTTGTTCGAGTATCTCAAGTACCATTTTATATTCCTCAAAACGTGCAAAGTCGCGAGATGTTGGATTGTTTATGCGCGCAAGGTTCATATTGTCTAGCACATCAACATATTTGACTTGGGTTGCAAGAGGGTTTAATACAGTGCGTTTGGCTGCTTCCAAACGGGATTCGCCTGTTTGTTTGGTGAGGGCTTGTATGGCTTGAATAATTTCGGTACTGAAGCCAAGCTCTTTTAAGTCTTCAGCAGTCGTTGCGGTATCTTCCAAAATGTCATGCAACACAGCAATGATTTGTAGGGTGGGATTGGAAAATTGCAACATGAGGCGTAGTGGATGCAGGATGTAAGGTTGTCCAGCCTTATCGAGCTGTCCTGCATGTTGAGTTGTAGCCAATACAATGGCATTTTCCAAAGTCGACATGATTGTTCTAGGCACTTTATCCTATGCTAAACTTCGCAGCATCTTTGTTTAAAAACTAAATTATGACTTACCAATTGATCTCATTAGACTGTGAAGCGACAGATCCTGTAGCGTGTCCACACTGCCAACAACAGGTGATTGATTGGTCACAAGAACAGTATGTTCAGCCCTGTGAACATACCTTATTTATTGCAATGGATATTGGCTTTGAATATATCACAGATGAGTTTGAAGTGACTATGCAGCGCAGTGTTGATGATCTCCATGCACATGATGATCAAGTCATTATGTTTGAAGAGTTAACGCAAGCCAGTTGCCCGAAATTTATTATATTAAAAGCACCATTGGGTGTTGAAGGTTATTCACGCTATTTAGGCTTCACGGCTTAAACAATAAAAGCGCCATTGTGGCGCTTTTATTTTGAGTCAGTTATGAAGCTGCTTTTAGTTTTCTAAAGCTTCTTCTTCACTTTCATCATCTGCGGTATCCATACCGAGTTCTTTGAGTTTACGCGTAAGGGTGTTACGCCCCCAACCGAGTAACTCAGCCGCATGCCGTTTACGGCCACGGGTTTGTTGTAGCGCAGCAATGATTAAAGTGCGTTCGAACATCGGGGTGGCGATATCGAGAATTTTCATCTCGCCATTTTTAAGCTTCTGTACAGCCCATTGACCCAATAACTCATCCCAATGATGCACTGCAATACGATCTAAATTATGTGCGGACTGCGCATCTTCACCTGAGCGTGTAATTGGAATTTGCTTCAGTTCTGATGGTAGATCTTCAGGATAGACTTCACGTCCTGTAATCATGACTGTTAGCCAGCGACAGGTGTTCTCGAGCTGACGTACGTTGCCTTGCCATGGCAACTGTTGCATATATTCTTGCGTTTCTGGGCGAAGGATTTTAGGGCTTACACCTAATTCTTTGCCCGCACGTGCCAAGAAGTGCTGCGCCAACATTGGGATGTCTTCGCTACGATGTGCCAGTTTTGGAATGTGAATACGAATCACGTTCAGACGGTGATATAAGTCTTCACGGAAGCGGCCATCATGTACCAGTTTTTCTAAGTCTTGGTGTGTTGCTGCGACAATACGGACATCTACTTTTACTGGAATATGACCACCGACACGGTAAAACTCGCCATCAGCCAGTACCCGCAGTAAACGCGTTTGCGTTTCAAAAGGCATATCGCCAATTTCATCTAAAAACAGCGTTCCGCCATTGGCTTGTTCAAAGCGACCTTGTCGTTGTGTATTTGCCCCTGTAAATGCACCTTTCTCATGACCAAAAAGTTCTGTTTCAATCAGGTCTTTTGGAATCGCGGCCATGTTGAGCGCAATGAAAGGTTTGCTGCTACGTGGTGAGTGGCGGTGTAAAGCATGCGCAACCAACTCTTTACCTGTACCAGATTCACCATTAATCAGCACGGTAATGTGTGACTGAGACAAACGACCAATCGCACGGAAAACTTCCTGCATGGCAGGAGACTCGCCAATGATCTCGGTCGATTGAATCGGTTGTACCGTTTTTGCTGATTCTTGCTGCTGCATTTTGGTGATGTGCAAAATCGCACGATTCACTAAAGCCAAGGCTTCATCAATATCAAAAGGCTTAGGTAAATATTCAAATGCGCCTGTTTGATAACTTGAAACAGCAGACTCTAGGTCGGAGTGAGCCGTCATAATAATGACAGGTAGGTCAGGATAGTTAGCTTTAACTTTCGCTAAAAAAGTTAAGCCATCAATGCCAGGCATACGAATATCAGTCAAAATCACATCGGGTGCATCTAAACTGAGTTGGTCTAAAGCGGATTGAGCTTCTTCAAAGCTTGTGACGTCAAAACCTTCTTCTTTGAACGTTTTTTCCAGCACCCAGCGCATGGCGCGATCGTCATCAATTACCCATATTTTATTTCGCGACATGGTTTAACTCCCAAGGTATATATAAGCTAAAAGTTGTTTTTCCGGGAACAGATTGGCATTCAATCATTCCGTTATGTTGATGCATAATATTTTGCGCAATACTTAAACCCAGTCCTGTGCCTTTAGCACGACCCGTGACCAGTGGGTAAAACACGGATTCTAAAATTTCTTCTGGAACGCCTGGACCATTGTCTTCTATATCAATCCGTACCACAGAGCGTTGCAGTACACCATTGATGGTCACTAAACGTTGAATACGGGTGCGTAACATGAGTTCAGGTTGATGGTCGACAAAGAACTCTTTATTTTCAGTCATGGCTTGCACTGCATTGACGCTAATGTTCAACATGACTTGGATTAGTTGATCACGATCGGCCATCACTTCAGGTAATGACAAATCATAATCACGGGTGATCTTAATTTTCTTTTTGGTTTGGTTGGTAATGAGTGAACGAACACGCTCTAAGGGTTCATGTACATTCACCAACTCATAACTTGGGAGCTGACGAGAACCAAGCATGGTGTCTGCTAAATTACGTAAGCGATCGACTTCACTAATAATAATATCAGTGAACTCGCTGTATTGCGGATCATTGAGACTACGTGCTAACAGTTGTGTAGCACCACGAATCCCGCCCAGAGGGTTTTTAATTTCATGTGCAACACCGCGAATGAGTTGGCGTGCGACTTGATGTTGTTGTAGGAAATTTTCTTCCTTGGAAATTTTGAGCATCCGATCAATCGGATTGATCTCAATTAAAAGTAAAGGGTGATAGGGTTTATTTGAATTCAGCTGTGACACTGTATAGTCAACATGAATATCTTTAAAGTTAACCTTTATAATGGCTTCACGACGGGTGTAGTGTTGTCCCGAGTTTAAAGTATTGAGAAGTGCTTCTTCTGTATTGAACTCATCATTGGGCGCATGGAGTAAATTAAGCGCAGGTTGGCCAGAGGCACGTAAAAGACTGATATCAAATAATGCTTCGCAAGAGGAATTTAAGTAAAAAATATTTAATTTACTGTCGACCAATAAAATCGCAGTGGTCAAATTGTCCACTAAAAGTCGGTAGTCGATAGAAATAGGGTGATCCATTAGCGAATGTATCCTGTATTAAAATAGCGCAATGGCATCTTGATAAAGCATTAAGCGTTCCAAATAGCGGACTGAATTGATGCAAATTAAGCAAAATGCACGCCAACTTTGATTTTGTATAGTGGAATGAGCACACTTTTTTTGCGGAATGCGCTGTAAATGAACGATTGGCTTAAGATATAGCGGATTCTAAAAATCAAGTAAACCGAAAGTGGTTTAAAATGGTGCGTTATTTAAATTTTACTACACTATTGGCTTTATTTTAGTGCATTGCACAAAGAGTATGGAATCGACCTATTTTTATAAACAGAAAAGACATACAATACGCGCATTCTAGTGGAGCGCAGATTCATGAAATCCCCCAAAGTCGGTTTTGTTTCTTTAGGTTGTCCTAAGGCATTGGTTGATTCCGAACGAATTTTAACTCAGTTGAAGACTGAAGGCTATGATGTGGCATCAGATTATGATGGTGCGGATTTAGTCGTTGTAAATACCTGTGGTTTTATTGAATCTGCAGTGCAAGAGTCTTTAGATGCCATTGGCGAAGCCATGAGTGCGAACGGTCGTGTAATCGTTACGGGCTGCCTAGGCAAAGACGAAGACAAAATTCGCCAAATGCACCCAAATGTCTTAAAAGTGACAGGGGCAGCAGCATATCAAGAAGTGATGGAAGCTGTGCACCAATACGTGCCTGAGCCACCAAAACACAACCCATTTATTGACCTTGTTCCAGAACAAGGGATTCGTTTAACCCCAAAGCATTATGCGTACTTAAAAATCTCAGAAGGGTGTAACCATCGTTGTACCTTCTGCATTATTCCAAGCATGCGTGGTGACTTAGTGTCTCGCCCAGTCGGTTCTGTTTTAGAGGAAGCGGCTGCGCTGAAACGTGCGGGTGTTAGAGAAGTACTCGTTATCTCCCAAGATACTTCTGCTTACGGCCTCGATACCAAATACAAATTAGACTTCTGGAATGGTCAACCTGTTAAGACAAAGTTCTATGACATGTGTGAGGCCTTAGGTCAACTGGGTATTTGGGTACGTTTACACTATGTCTATCCATATCCACATGTGGATGCAGTGATTGACTTGATGGCACAAGGCAAAATTTTGCCTTATTTGGATATTCCATTCCAACATGCAAGTCCAAAAGTTTTAAAACTAATGAAACGACCTGCACATAGTGAAAATACCCTTGAGCGTTTAAAGTTATGGCGTGAAAAATGTCCTGACTTGGTGATTCGTTCAACCTTCGTTGTGGGTTTCCCAGGCGAAACTGAAGAAGATTTTGAAATCTTGCTTGAGTGGTTGAAAGAAGCACAACTGGATCGCGTAGGCTGCTTTACCTATTCACCTGTTGAAGGAGCAACAGCAAACGACTTGCCAGATCATGTAGCTGAAGAGATTAAGCAACAGCGTTATGAACGCTTTATGGAAGTGCAACAGGCAATTTCTGCTGCAAAACTTCAAAAGCGTGTTGGTCAGAAAATGACGGTGCTGGTCGATGAGCTGGATGAAGAATTCCCCGTTGCGATTGCACGTTCATACGCAGATGCACCTGAAATTGATGGCAATGTCTTTGTAGAAGATATTGATAAAAGCCAGATT
>NZ_DKIK01000190.1:0-2502 GCF_002454215.1 Acinetobacter sp. UBA6720 | reverse complement strand
AGAAGCGATCAATACCGAACTTTTAGTGATTGATGCGATTACGGAAAGTGATCTAACGGCGGAACAGAAGTTACATAAAGCGGTAACAACCTTTGTAAAAAGGGCACTAAACAGCCCTCAGCTTGCATATTCACTCATGTTTGAACCTGTTGATTCATTGGTAGAGCATGAGCGTTTTCGTGTTAAGCAGTTGATTAAACAAAGTATTATTAAAATACTCGCAGATGGAAATGCAAGTGGCGAGTTTATGTTAGAGAATTTAAATACCACTGCACTTTGTGTGGTTGGCGCGATGACTTTTGTAGTCGTAGAACCTCTAGACCCAGCTCAAAATACAAAGTTTGATCAGCAACACAAAGACTATTTTTCAAAGCAGATTGCTGATTTTTGTGTGGATGCCGTGAGGAAAAAATAGGCATAAACAACAATAAAAATCAAAACAAGGCAGTTTGAAGAATAGTTGCAGTAATAACAATGAGATGAAATCAGAACAGAATTAGAAAGAATCAAGGAGAATGATTCAATGCAACAACAACGGTTAAGCTATGCCTCTGGACCAAGTGCACAACCCTTATTGGGGATGACGATTGGAGAAAAATTTGATCAAGCTTGTCAGCAATATGCTGATCAAGAAGCGATTGTAAGTTCACATCAGAACAGACGGTTGACCTATAAACAACTACAAGATGAAGTGAATACTTTTGCCTGTAGTTTGCTCAAACTCGGTTTAAAGAAAGGCGATCGACTAGGCATCTGGTCACCAAACTGCGTGGAATGGACGATCACTCAATTTGCTGCTTTTAAAGCAGGGATTATCCTAGTGAACTTAAATCCTGCCTACAAAAGCCATGAGTTAGAGTATGTATTGAATAAAGTTTCCTGCAAAGGATTGATCATCGCCTCACAATTCAAAACGACTGATTATCAAGAGCTTTTGACACGAATTGCACCAGAAATTGTTTTCTGTACAGACAAAATTATTCATTCAGAACGTCTGCCTTTCTTAAAGTTTGTGATCAAAATTGATGAAAAACAGCATACAGGTATTCATCGTTTCAGTGATCTAGTCGTTCCTCCAACTCAAGAACAATTCGATCAATTACAATTGGCTACGCAGCAATTGCAATTTGATGAAACTATTAATATTCAATTTACGTCAGGAACGACAGGTAATCCGAAAGGCACAATGCTCACCCATCATAACATTCTGAATAATGGTTATTTTGTAGGAGAGGGTATTCGTTTAACGCCACAAGATAAAGTATGCATCTCTGTGCCTTTATTCCACTGTTTCGGTATGGTCATGGGAAATCTAGCTTGTATCACACATGGTTCTACTATGGTGTATCCATCAGCTGTATTTAATCCATTAGAAACACTAAAGACAATTCACAACGAACGTTGTACGGCAGCATACGGCGTACCAACCATGTTCATCGCCACTTTAGAGCATGAACAATTTAATGAATTTGACCTATCTAGTTTACGTACAGGGATCATGGCGGGAAGCCCATGCCCACGTGAAATTATGCAGCGTGTGATTGATCGTATGCATATGTCAGAAATCACGATTTGTTATGGCATGACTGAGACTTCGCCAGTCAGCTTACAAAGCTCCGTGAGTGACACCATTGATAAACGCGTCAGTACGGTTGGGCATGTTCATCCACATGTCGAAATCAAAATCGTCGATCCTGAAGGGCAACTCGTACCACAAGGAACCTTAGGCGAGCTATGCGTCAGAGGTTACTCGGTAATGGCAGGCTATTGGGGTGAAGAAGAAAAAACCCGTGAAGTAATTGATGCCGCAGGTTGGATGCATACGGGTGACATTGCGGAGATGGATGCTGAAGGCTTTGTCAAAATCAAAGGTCGCATCAAAGATGTCGTCATTCGAGGTGGAGAAAATCTCTTTCCTAAAGAAATCGAAGACTTCTTATATACCCATCCTGCGATCTGTGATGTGCAAGTGATTGGTCTACCTGATACGCGTTACGGTGAAGAACTATGTGCTTGTATTATTTTGCATGAACATCATCAGACCGATGAAGACAACATTCGTAGTTTCTGTAAGGAACACATTTCACATAATAAAGTGCCACGCTACGTAAAATTCTTTAATGAATTTCCTATGACCGCATCAGGCAAAGCGCAGAAATTTAAGTTACAGGAAATTATGCGTGCTGAACTGAATTTAACTGGAAACGTATTCGACTTAATGATATTTTACATCGCATAGAAAAAACAGCATTTTAAAGTCATAAGGAAAAGGATCACAGTGAATGGCAAAAGATTTTAATAGTCCAAAGATCGTTGAAGAATATGATCAGCATATCCGTAAGTTAATTCCTGGATATGAAATCATTCATCAACAAGTGGATGCCATTTTACAGTCTGTACTTCAACCAACTGCACACATACTTATTGTTGGATGTGGAACAGGTTATGAGTTGGAATATCTGCTAAATAGACATCCTGATTGGAAATTTACTGCCCTTGATC
>NZ_DKIK01000031.1:0-22320 GCF_002454215.1 Acinetobacter sp. UBA6720 | reverse complement strand
AAAAAATAATCTGATTTATAAATCAAAAATCATAGATCTCAATATGAGGTGAAATTCTTCAAAATTCAAGAAAAAATAATAAAACTGCTATAAAAATTATTCAGAAATATGAATACGGGCGGAGGCGGTTGCATTTGTGGTGGCATAGGAACCCGGGGCATCAGTATAACTGCCATCAGAGGCTAGAATGATTTGGCGTGCAGGCGCAGTGCGACTCACGCTCAACTGTGTGCTTGGGGCTGAGTCTTCATTATAGTTAGCAGATTGCGCAATGACTTGAGTATTGCTTGCTGGACTATTTGAACTGATATTTAAGCTGCCTGAATATAAATTGCTATATCGACTGCTGACACGTCTCACGTAGTCTTGCGTTTCACGAAACGGTGGAATGCCACCATACTTTTGCACATTGCCTTCGCCCGCATTATAGCCTGCAAGGGCAAGGCTGGTATTACCATTAAAGCGTTTCATCAACCACGCAAGGTATTTTGCACCAGCGTTAATGTTTTGTTGTGGATCGTATGCATTCGAGACATTGAAGCGACGAGCAGTTGCTGGCATCAGTTGCATTAGGCCTTGTGCACCAACAGGAGAGCGGGCATTCACATTAAAGCCTGATTCTGTATGCATCACGGCTTTGATTAAGCCTTCTGAAACACCATGAGTTTGCGCTGCTTGGCGAATAATGTGGTCAAAAGCATTTTTGTTGCGACTATAACTGGGTAATACTGAGGATTCAGATGCTCCCCAATTGCTATAGCTGTGGATGTTGCTGTCTGGATAATAGGTTTTCTTTTCGACTTTTAAATTGCTATAACGACTTTGTTTATTGGTCAACAAAGTCGTGCCGTTCGAATCTTTGAGTTGATAGATGGTTTGACCTGCGTGACAATTCAGTGCCATGAACGAAATCGTCATACACCCCAAAACATAAAAATGAGTCAAAAGCAGCTTATTTTTCATTATCTATTATTAATCGTAAAAAATCGTTTTCAGTGACTAGAATTGAGTTTAGCAAAAAAATAACAGCCTGAAACTATTTTAAGTTCAAAAAATCTATGACTTTGTAAAAATCAAGTCCAATTGCTGAGAGAGTAATCAAAAAAAATAATTAATTTATTTTTAATGAGGATTGCTTGACTAAGATAAGGTATTGAAATTAAATAAAAAATAAATTGATCAAAAAATGATCAATTTAAATAGAAGCCTTAAAGTATGGGATGAACACCTTGTCAAGCCTGCTAGAATCCACAAAGTTATCCACAGCTTTTGTGGAAAAATGTGGAAAAGTCCAAAAGATAAGCAGTTCAGCCAGAAAATGAACGCAATCGTTCAAAGTTAAACCGATTTTAATACATGAATATGACAGCAATGACAATTCATGAGAATTTACATTCTTTAGGTGCGAGATGACGACGAATCGGATAAAATTGCGCGGTATTTTTTTTAAGGTTTAACTCGTCTATGTTCTCGCCAGTTGAGTCCGATCAGGGATTTAATTTTAAACCAGAACTACCCACTAGCTCTGCGTATTATCGTTTGTTGAAAAAGCTACGCCGTCAGGTGGGTCATGCCATTCGTGATTTTAAAATGATCGAAGAAGGCGATAAAGTGATGGTCTGCATTTCAGGTGGTAAGGACAGTTACACCTTACTCGATATTATGTTGCAGTTTAAACGCATTGCACCGATCAATTTTGATGTGGTGGCGGTGAATTTGGACCAGAAGCAGCCTGGTTTCCCAGAAGATGTATTGCCGCGCTATTTAGAAGAAAATAATATTCCTTATTATATCTTAGAAAAAGACACCTATAGCATTACCAAACGCTTGACGCCTGAGGGCAAGACCTATTGTGCAGTGTGTTCACGTTTACGCCGTGGTTCTTTATATGGCTTTGCACAAGAAATAGGGGCAACCAAAGTAGCATTGGGACATCACCGTGATGATATCTTGGCGACGTTCTTCTTAAACTTGTTCCATGGTGGCAGTTTGAAAGCGATGCCACCCAAGTTGTTGTCTTCTGATAAAAAGAATATCTTGATTCGTCCACTGGCTTATGTGGAAGAAAAAGACATCATCAAATATGCCGAAATGCGTCAGTTTCCAATTATTCCGTGCAACTTGTGTGGTTCTCAGGAAAATCTGCAACGCGCTATGTTGAATGACATGCTGCGAGAGTGGGATAAGGCCCATCCAAAACGCCTACACAGTATTTTTGGTGCCTTGCAAAATGTATCCCCATCACAATTGGCCGATCGTGAGTTGTTTGACTTTGAAGCCTTAGACAGTGAACGAGAGTTCGACTTTAAGGGTGAAAGTTGTTCAACGGAAGATGAACCTGAAAGCAAACGGATTAACATGGTCAATCTTGGCTTTGTGGCAGATTAATTTTGTCATTTCAGCCAATGCAAAACACCAATTATTGATTGGTGTTTTTTTTATGTGAATGATTTTGATAAACTTTGTATAAGAAATATAAAATATGAACGGTACGTACAAAAAACTTTAGGCACATATAAGATATACATGCTATAACAATCTGCAAGCGTATTTAGCTTCACAATGATGCCGTCTGGATAGGCAGCACACAACGAACAAAGAATTGAGGAAACATCATGCCTGCTTTTTTAACTGATGATTGGTTTTCAACCGTAGAAACATTAACTGCTCAAGCGGGGAATCTAAACCTTCCACCTGCACTTGCAAATCTTGCAATTAACTTAGTTGTTGCTGACAATGCGGGTAATACCGAATTATCTTTAGATGGTGGCGCAATTAAAAAAGGCTTGTCTTCAAATGCGAAAACAACCTTGAACATGGACGCTGAAACTTTACGTAAAGTCTTCCTTGAGTTTGATATGGCAGCAGCAATGCAAGCATTCATGACAGGAAAAATAAAAGTTCAGGGTGATATGTCCCAATTAATGGCATTGCAAACGGCAAAGCCAAGCCAAGAGCAAAAAGATTTATTTAAGAAAGTACTTGAGCTAACAGCTTAAGTATTCTGAAACAAAAAAAAGCTTACCTCAAAAGGTAAGCTTTTTTTTTGCGATGATGATCAATTATGGGTATTCAAAGTTTAGATATTGACCAACTGTGGCGTGGTTTTAATGTGCTCAAGATAGGCACGGATACGTGTCACATACTGAAGCGCTTGTCGGTAGCGACCATTTTTGGCTTGGTTATGCTCTAAATAAGCATAAAGATTGAGCCAGTTATTTGGGTCTTTACCTTGCGCTTGAATGCGTTTTTGAATCTGGCTCACCGCACCTGGCCCCATATTGTAGGCAACCAGTGCATACCAGTTGCGGTCAGGGAACGGAATATCGGTATAGCGGCTCAGCATCTGGTCGTAGTACTTGGCACCGCCTTGAATGCTTTGTGCAGGGTCGGTACGGTTATTCACACCCATTGCTTTGGCCGTGCTATTGGTCAACATCATCAAACCACGAACACCTGTCGGAGAAACAGAGTTCGGTTTAAGATAAGATTCTTGATAACCAATGGCCGCTAACAAGTGCCAATCTAAGTCGTATTTTTGCGCTGTGCTTTTAAAACTGGCCTTATAGATCGGCATACGTTGACGCAAATCACGTTGAATCGTATTCCAGTTTTCAGGCTTCACGACATTGCGGTTGTAAAAAGAGGCCAATTGACCAATTGAACCTGATTGTTTACTTTGACATACGAATCCGCTGGCTGTTTGGGTGAGTGGATCATTCGCATGTTTAAACACCCAATTCAGCTCAGTATTGAGGCCATTTTTACGTAAAACGTTCAAATCACCACAAGTTGCAGAAAAAGTAGACAAATGCTTTTGTTCAATCGTTTGAACGCTGGCGGTTGTCATTGCAAAATTTGCTTTGCCTTGAGCGACCCATTTGAGTGCTGTGGCATTATCAGGAACCGTTTTGAAGTCTAGCTTTACATTTAAGCTATCTGCATAGTTACGTGCAAGGTCATAACCAAAACCATGCAAATGTTGACCATCTTTAAAAACGGTCGTTGGATTTTCCACTGAAACGACAGTCAATTTATTATGATTGACGACATTATCATATTGGTAAGTCTTACTTGCATTAATACTATGAAAAGGAATTAACAGAGTACTTAAAGTAAGGGCTTTCAACGGGAGAGAGAAAGTTAATGAATTAAGGCAAGGCCTCGATCCAGAAGTTGAACTACTGTGCATGTTGTCTCCGCTACAAGTAATTTATGCCCCAGAACGCAAAGGCAAAACCATGCCTTAAAACGAGTTCAAGTTTGCTAAATTCAATAAGGGGTTGGGCATTCATGACGTCATTCAAAATGACATGGGATTAAAGGAACTATGTAGAAAAACTACATAGATTAAAAAATAAGCAGCTAATTTAAGATGTGCGCATAATATCGGGCAAATTCTAAAGTGTCAAATTTTGTGCAATATTTTTTTAAGAAATGTAACATAACGATTTAATTTAATTAGGGAATTTATTTTATAAACTTCTGTTGTGAAGAAATAAGGGATAAAATAAATCTTTGTTGTAAATAAACCAGCTGATTTAGACGACATTCATCATGAAATCAAACTTAATTACACGTGTTGGTCACGACAAATTAGTGGCAGAATTAAAGCACCTTTGGCATGAAGAACGGCCTGAAATTACCAAGAAAGTAAACTGGGCAGCAAGCCTCGGAGACCGTAGCGAGAACGCAGATTATCAGTACAACAAACAGCTGTTACGAAAGATTGATCGACGTGTTCGTTACTTAGGGAAACGGCTTGAAGAGTTGCGAATTATTGATTTTTCAGAAGAGCAAGCGGGCAAGATTTATTTTGGGGCTTGGGTAGATATTGAAAATGAAGCGGGTGAGCAAAAAACTTTACGGATTGTGGGGGTAGATGAAATTTATGATCATCACCCACAGCATATTTCAATCGATTCGCCTATGGCGCGTGCTTTACTGTCCAAGCAAGTTGATGATGAGGTTGAAGTCGTGACACCAACGGGCAAAAAACTTTGGTATGTGAATGCGATTCGTTATGAAAACGGTGAAAATTTAGAGAACTAAATGATTTTGTTTTAATTTTAGCCACTTAGTGCGGTTTTTAAAGAAAAGTATTTGCCAAGTAGATCGAATGTTTATATTATGTCGCCCATGGAAGCGTGGCAGAGCGGTTTAATGCACCGGTCTTGAAAACCGACGAGGGTGTGAGTCCTCCGTGAGTTCGAATCTCACCGCTTCCGCCAAATATCTAAATAAGCCCTTGTAAAAACAAGGGCTTATTTTTTATCTGTGCTTTTACCCCTCAACTTACCCCATATCAAATTTTGGATTGGCCCAAACTAGAAATAACAATATAAAGCGATGCTGGACAGATAATTTATTTGGTCAAACTTATTCTTAAGTGCTCGAAGTTTGATTTATATTGAAACTTTTTGGGGTTAGGACGTAAAAGTGGACTGTTATGGAGTAGTTTCAGTGAATCGCGTATAAATTAGCGTGGCGATGATTGAAGCGATATTCGGTTTGTTTAAGAGCCAAGTCATTGCCATCTACTTGTGAGCTTCGCAAGACATTTGGCACAAGAAGATTGGATGTGTAACGATTGTGCATATGAATTGATTTTAAAAGAAGCTTTAAAACTTATTTTTCTCTTTGATGGATAACCTTGAAAAATTAGAAAGAGCCTCAGTTGAGGCTCTTCTTCTAATATTTTAGGACCGCTGATGTCCTCTTTTTTATGTGTAGCGGTTTATTGAGATGCTTTATATACACGATCTGCTTCTTCAAAACGATCTGTAATGTCTTGCGTTGGTGCTTTACCCAAAAGACTGATAACAACGATCGTGATGAGTGAACAGATAAAGCCGGGAATAATCTCGTAAAGGCCTGTAGCTGCAAAAAGGTTTTTCCAAAGAATGACCACAACCGCACCGACAATCATACCCGAGAGTGCACCGTTTAAAGTCATGCGTTTCCAGAACAAAGACAGAATGATGAGTGGACCAAATGCAGCGCCAAAACCTGCCCATGCATAAGCTACCAGGCCTAAAACTTTAGATTCAGGATTACCTGCCATCCAAATTGCAAGCAGGGCGATCAGTAGCACCATTAAACGACCGATCCAAACCAGTTCGGTTTGTGAGGCATTTTTACGTAAGAACGATTTATAAAAATCTTCGGTCAAGGTACTTGAGCATACTAAAAGTTGGCAGCTCAAAGTGCTCATGACCGCCGCTAAAATTGCAGCTAAAACAATTCCAGCAATCCACGGATTGAAAAGAATTTTAGTAAGCTCCATAAACACGGTTTCAGGGTTGGCATTAACCACAGCAGCTAGCTCAGGGTGTTCTGCAAAATAGGCAATCCCAAAAAAGCCCGCCGTTACGGCACCGCCTAAGCAGAGTGTCATCCAAGTCATACCGATACGACGTGCATTGGGAATAGATTTAACAGAATCGGCAGCCATGAAGCGCACTAAAATATGAGGTTGACCAAAATAGCCTAAGCCCCAAGCCAATAGAGAAATGATGGCAACAAGGTTTAAATTACCAAGTACATCAAAAGCTTGTGGGCGTGCTGCTTCAAGGACTGTAGTCATATGGTTTAAGTCGGAGAAACTCAGAAGAACTACAATAGGCGTGAGCAATAGGGCAAAAATCATTAAACCTGCTTGGATGGTATCAGTCCAGCTGACTGCTAAGAACCCACCAATAAAGACATAACTAATAGTTGCAATTGCACTGATCCAAAGTGCAGTGCTGTAGGGAATGGCAAACATACTTTCAAATAAGCGTGCACCTGCCACCATGCCTGAGGCGCAGTAAATTGCAAAGAAAATCAATATGACCAAGGCTGAGACAATGCGCAAGACTTTCTTTTGGTCATCAAAGCGATTGGAAAAATAGTCTGGTAAGGTGAGCGCATTGAACTGCACTTCGGTATGTACACGCAGGCGTCCTGCGACCAATAACCAGTTTAGCCAAGCTCCGATGATCAAGCCAATTGCAATCCAAACTTCAGATAAACCAGATAGATAAATTGCGCCTGGTAGTCCCATGAGTAACCAACCACTCATGTCGGATGCCCCCGCAGATAATGCGGTGACAAAGCTTCCTAAGCGGCGACCGCCTAAAATATAGTCAGAGAAATTGGTGGTCGCACGGTAGGCAACCAGACCAATAATGACCATGGCGACAATATAAAAAAGAAAAGTAATGAGGGTGGGATTGAGGGAGCTCATACGATGTCCATATTAAGATGGCAGAGAGATTAAAATTCAAATGCTCAAAAAAGCTGGAAGAATTTTACAATATTAAAAATGATGCGTAATTTAGCAGGCTTTTATTGTTTTCGCAGGTAGAACAAAAAGGACAGCTCGAAAGCTGTCCTTTTTGGCTAAACGCAGGAGTCAGTTAAATATCTTTACGTCCCATAACACCACGGATGGTACTTAAAATATCGGCTGGTAAAACCACTGTTTTGGCATTGTTTGATTTAGACATGTCTTGCATCGCTTTGACATATTGTTCACCCAATAAGTAAGCAACAGGAATTTCCTTGTCGCCTACAGCCGAAGTGACCATTTCAATGGCACGCTGAGAAGACTCTGCTAAGACCACTTGTGCTTCTGCGTCACGACGTGATGCTTCTAAACGACCATCTGCCTCTAAAATCGCGGCTTGTTTTTCACCGTCTGCTTTGGTCACGGTTGCACGACGTTGACGCTCTGCGGCAGCTTGTGCTTCCATTGCAGCTTGCATGGTTGAAGAAGGTTGAATATCTTGGATTTCAACGGTTTTTAGGGTAATGCCCCAGTCTGAGATATCATCCGAAATAGCCGCTTTCAATTTGGCTTTAATATGGTCACGAGATGAGAGTGCATCATCGAGATCCATTTCACCCACGATAGAACGTAGTGATGTTTGTACTAAGTTTTGAATGGCCCATGTATAGTTTTCAATGCCGTAGACTGCATTTACAGGCGTGGTGATGTTGATATACGCCACGGCATTCATGAGCAAAACCGCATTATCTCGGGTAATCACTTCTTGAGAGGGAATGTCTAATACAATGTCTTTGGTCGTGACTTTATAAGCCACCTCATCGACATAAGGAATCACAAAGTTGAGACCTGGGCTCAATGTAGTATGGTATTTACCCAGACGTTGCACAATCCATTTATAACCTTGCGGTACAATGCGGACACCTTTAAAAATGGTGACAGCGGCAAAAGCCAAAATTGCTAAAACAATAATAAATCCACCAGACATAGTCTTAACTCACTTTTAAGTATTTTCGTTGCTTGAGAGATGTGCTTTGACCATTAAATCATTGCCCAGTATTTCAACGACACGCACTCGGTCACCGACTTGGACTTTATCTAAAGTGCGACAGTTCCATTCATCTGAACCGAGAACTGGAATGGGAAAGCGAACGCGTATGTGTTCATTTTCAGGACTGGCTTGAATGACCATGCCAATTTGACCGATGGTTGCTTCGCGAGACAGTCCTGCTTTGGTTTTGTCAGTCGAAAGTGGTTTAATAAACTTAAACCAAAGTAAAGTGCATAAAATCGACAAAATAATCCACGTTACAAATTGCGTGGTAACGCCCATCATTGGGAACATCCAGTACAGAATACCGACCATAATGG
This sequence comes from Acinetobacter sp. UBA6720, assembly GCF_002454215.1. Classification (NCBI taxonomy): domain Bacteria; kingdom Pseudomonadati; phylum Pseudomonadota; class Gammaproteobacteria; order Moraxellales; family Moraxellaceae; genus Acinetobacter; species Acinetobacter sp. UBA6720. Next base: position 13,679 of record NZ_DKIK01000031.1, on the reverse strand, counting down.
CCGCAATACCGAACCACAATGCGGCAAAAGCAGGCAGAATCAGCTCTGATAACATTAACAGAACGCCCAATACAAACCAGTGCCAAGGCTCAAAAGCAAATTCCATACATCTACTCATATATTCGTTATAGGGATATAGATGCAGCAGCATCTATATCAATTTAGCAGATGAATAAGTCTTTGAATATTAAAAATCAAACTTTTTAGAATTTGGCTTTAGGTGCAGGTTTAAAGGCTGCTGGTGACTTTTTAAAGTCACCTATGGCTTTTTCAATTGACTTAATTTTGAGTTGTGCTGCCTTTTCACCTTCTAAAATAGATTGATTGCTCGCTGTTAAGTCTAAAGTACCTAGGTGGCCAACTTTGGGTTGAATCACTACAGTTGCTTGGCTTAGCTCTTCATTGATGCTTTGCTGCCCCATGATGTTAATGGTTTGATCGAGCAAACCCCACATATTCAGTGGCTTGTTTCCAACGGGACGGGCTGAAATATCAACCGCAATTACAATATCCGCGCCCATATCTTTGGCAGTTTTCACTGGAATTGGGCTAACAAGGCCACCATCGACATATTTGGTTCCACCAATCACCGCAGGGACAAAAACGTTCGGAATACTACAGGATGCTCGAACAGCTTGACCCGCATTGCCTTTAATAAAGTCGGCTTTGCGTCCTGTATCCAGACGGGTAGCGACTGCAGCGAAGCGGATGGGGAACTGTTGAATCGGTTTATTGCCGACATGTTTGTTGACATAGTCTTGCAGTTTTTGTCCTTGCACAAAACCTTGTGAATTGAGGGTTAAGTCTCGGATGTCCGATTCTTTTAAAGTCAGCGCAATTTGTTGAAGTTGATAAGGTGTTTTACCACTGGCATAGATACTACCCACAAAACTGCCAGCACTGGTTCCCGTGACAATTTTGGGTTTGATGCCATGTGACTCCAAAACTTTCAGTACACCAATATGTGCAAAGCCTTTGGCACCGCCACCGCCGAGGGCAATGGCAATCACAGGTTCGCGGGCTTGAACGGGAGTTGTTGTTGGTGTTTTCTTTGATGCAAGATCACATCCTGCCATAGTTAGTGTGAGTGCACCAATCAGAGATAAACGAGCAAAATTCATGGTCAAAAGTACTAAAACGCAAAACAAATAATGCTGCACATCTCAGCAGATTCGACCTTGATTTACTAGCTATTTTTTAAGCGTTTTTGTAAAGGCTTGGCCAACCATTTTGGGTTCTTGGCTGAAAATTTACCAACATAAAAATCTAAAATTTTCTCAAGGTCTTGCTCAAAATGCCCAGTAGGATGAAACACGCCCAAGCAGTGAATGGTCTTTTGTGTATAGTCAAAAGAGAACATCACAATCGGAACTTGTGCACCGTGAGCAATACGATAAAAACCGCTACGAATAGATTCGGCGTGTTTACGGGTGCCTTCAGGCGCCATACCGACCCAAATTTTTTCTTTGCTGTTGATAATCGCGATAATGTCTTGGGTTAAGCCTTGGGCATGGGAGCGATTCACAGGAATCACCCCAATCCATTCCAACAATGGTTTCAACGGGGTATGAAACAAACTATTCTTACCAAAAATGGTAATTTGAATGCCTAAACCTAGCAAGGCGGTGAAACCGTGCCATGCGTCGATATTGGAGGTGTGTGGTGAAATAATCGCGATGGCTTTGGGGAGATTTGGAAACTCACCAACAAAGCGCCAACCTTGCACTAAAAAAATCTGCTTAAACATAGTGCGAGTGAATGCAGACGAATTACGATGAGGCACTTGATCTGGTAGTTCTGGAAAAGATGGACTCATTATTATTTTACTCAAACGATCAAGATGAATATGATTTCAATAATAGGCATTGATCGGTTTGAATTCATTGGCAAAATAGTGAATGCCTACCGAGCCAAAATGAACACTTTGCCCAATTGATGAATTTAGGACGACCATGTTACAGACCCGAAATGTATATATTTTGCTATTTTCGCTGTATTGGGCACAAGGTTTACCTGTGGGGTTTATGACCCATGCTTTGCCCGTGATTTTGAGAGCACAGGGGGTTTCACTGGCACAGATTGGAGGTTTCGGACTGCTGATGTTACCGTGGTCGATTAAAGTGTTTTGGGCGCCGTTGTTAGATCGTTTTGGGATCACCCGTTTTGGTCACTATCGTAGTTGGATTATTCCATTACAACTCTTGACTGTACTGGTGTTGATTGGGCTGTCTTTTCTCCCGATTGATGGATTAAATCAACATATTTATTTATGGGCTTTCTTTGTGGGCCTACTCAGTATGAATTTGCTCGGGGCAACGCAAGATATTGCAACCGATGGGTTGGCGGTCAATATTTTAAAAGGGGAGCAACAGCACTGGGGTAATACCTTTCAGGTGATTGGATCGCGTCTTGGTTTTATTGTCGGTGGCGGGGCAATCTTGTGGGCACTGGATTGGCTGAGTTGGCAATCTACTTTTTTGATTTTGGCGGCAATTGTTTTTATAAATACAGTGCCGATTTTAGTTTACTCAGAGCCACAGCATAGAAAGGTTTCAGAAACACAAACCGTATCTTTTAATTTTCAACAGATCAAAAACTATTTAGCTTATTTTATCCAGAGTCCTGTACTCGCGGCATGGTTAGCAGTGCTTTTGAGCTTTAAAATAGCGGATGGTTTAGCAGGGCCACTATTGAAGCCTTTAATGGTTGATTTAGGCTTAAGTTTTTCCCAGATTGGTCTATATGTGACCATGCTGGGGGCCTGTGCCGCTTTAATGGGTGCTGGACTTGCGGGCTATAGTTTGAAATTTATTCGGCGTTCCACTGCTTTAGTAGCGTACTCGCTGCTTAAAATCTTCAGTTTGGTAGCTTATGCATGGTTGGCTTTTCAGTATGAAATTAAGTATGGCATTCAGCCGTGGTTAATTTATCTGATTAATGCTTTTGAAGATATGACTTCATCTATGTTGTTGGTGGTCATGCTCACCCTAGTGATGCAATATAGTCGTAAACAGATGGCAGGCACTGATTTTACCTTTCAAGTGGCATTGATGGCCACCGTCAGTGGTGGATTATATAGTATCAGCGGGATATTGGGCGACTGGCTCGGCTATTTCCATTATCTATGTATTATTGTGGTCATTGCGATGTTGAGTTTGTGGTTTATTTTTAAATGGCGTGCCATTGCAACGCATTCAGATTTTTCATAATGCTTTCATAAATAAATCATAAAAAATGCTAAATAGTGAGGTAAATTATTAAAAAATATAACTAAATATTTTTTTAATCGTTCTGTCATATATGTCTGAACGGTAATATTTGTAACAAATTTACCGTAGGATATTTTGATAATGAAAACACAAATCGCAGTCGCAATCGCTTTAAGCCTAGTGGCAGGGGTAACATTCGCAGCACCTACTTTTTATGGTGAAATTGATGTCACGGCCGATTATTTACCTGAAGATAATGCCTCTCCAAATAAAGACCGTGATGTCGTTGAATTGAACTCTAATAACTCCTTTTTAGGCTTAAAAGGCGAAGAAAAACTCACAGATCGTTTAAATGCACTATATCAAGCAGAATTTACCTTCTATGTGGACAATGGGGGTAGCACAGATACTTTTGTTCCACGTAATTTACTTGTTGGCTTACAAGACCAAAAATTAGGGACATTGAAAGTCGGCAAAATTGATACTCCCGTTAAACAACTGTCTTCAGTGGTAGATACCTTTAATAACTATGTGGCCAACAAAGCTGATGTGGCAGGGATTTTCACTGGTGAAAACCGTATAGATAATGTTGTGGTCTATGAAACGCCAGCTTGGGGTCTTGGCACAGGAAAACTGAAAGCTACTGCACTGTTAGCCACTGGTGAAGCAGGGGGTATTGAAAAATCCAAAGGCGGAGCAAAAGTTGCAGGACGTGGTCTGGGCGATGCATGGTCAGCGTCAGTGGTTTATGACAGTAAAAAGTTTGTTGCCGGGATTGGTTATGATAAGGCCATTCCATCAACCTTTGCAGGACGTGGTATTTTGAATGCATCAGCGCCTGAGGTGACAGGCGGGGTGGTAGGCAGTGCTTTTGCAGCAGCAGATACCTTACGTGCCATTGGTCGAGTCAATTTGAATAATGGTTTGGCGTTGAAAGCTTTATATCAAACTTCTGAAGTGGCGGATGTACAAGGCAATGATGCTGCCGCAGCTACGATAGACGACGCACAAGGTTGGCTAATTGGTGCTGAATATAACTTACCGACTGCCAAAGCTTGGACAGTGAAAGCACAATACAGTCAAAACTCAACCAGCTTCAAAACGGCTAAAGACGACTTTGATGCGCAGCAGTTTATTGCAGGTGCTGATTATGCCTTTACCAAGCAAGTCAAAGCTTATGGTTATGCAGGAATTTTGACACTTGAACAAGCATCTTTTGAAACCAAGCAACCTGTAGTCGGCACTGGGATCGAATACAAATTTTAAGCTGTAGAACAGGCTCAGGCATACACAGACTAAAGCCGATCTAATTAAGGCGTTTTATGAAACGCCTTAATTTTTGCCCAAAAAGATGAAATCTTAATATCTGACATTCAGTACATAGCTTGTTTATTCTCTCGTTTAGCCGAAAACAAAAACATCTAGTGGCTCAATATACACCACCATAAAATCCTTCGACTTGCTCTGCACATAAAAGCCATACTTCTATTCATGTTCTGGTTGTGCAAGGGTATTCCACATATCAAATCATACGTTGGGTCTTAAAAATCTCATCCGATAGTTTAGTTTACTGTTATGAATTGACACAAAGCGACAGCGCTCTTTTCTATTTAAGCGAGTTTTAAGTTTAGAAAACTACATTGGGACATCCGATCACAAAGACATAATTTAAGATGTTCAATTTGCAGTCTGTCTTCAAAGAAATATCGCTTTTACGCTTTAATGCGTATTTGGCTGTGTGGTTAGCTGTGGCATTAAACTTTATGTTTTATAAGCAAATTCAGTTACTCACACCATACCAAGGCTTGAAAGCTTATGCATTCATTGCTGCGACCGTATTGGTGATATTGGCATTATATAATCTGGTGTTTCAAATTATACAGTGGCGCCCAATCGCTAAATCTGTTGCCGCTATTTTAATCTTGATTGGTGGCATGAGTGCCTATTTTGTCAATAGTTTAGGAGTTGCAATCACGCCTGATCAAATTCAAAACATGATGCAAACCGATGGTAATGAAGTACGTGATTTATTGTCTTGGCATCTTTTATTCTGGATTGGGACGATGGTGATCTTGCCATTGGTCGTTCTCTTTAAGGTAAAGATTCGTCGTGATCCGCTTAAGGCCGTTTTGTTACATAAGCTATTGGGTAGTGCCATTTCCGTGGCAGTGATTGCCAGCCTGCTGTTTGTTTTCTTTGTGGATTATGCTTCTATTTTCCGTGAGCATCGCGATCTTAAAGGGATGATTTCACCGCAAAATGCGATTAGCTCAACACTGTCGTATTATAAAAAGAATAGACCGCAGCAGCATTTACCACTCGTGAAGTATGGTGAAGATGCGCATTTAGTGGAACAAGTTGGACAGAAAAAATTGCCGAAGCTCATGGTTTTGGTTGTCGGTGAAACTGCGCGTGCAGAAAGCTTTTCTTTAAATGGGTATGCAAAAAAAACCAATCCTGAACTTGAAAAACTCAACGTTATTAACTTTAGCCAAGTAAGTTCATGTGGTACAGCAACGGCTGTGTCAGTACCTTGTATGTTTTCTGGGATGACACGTGAAAATTATGATGCACAACTGGCTAAACATCGTGAAGGCTTATTAGATTTAGCACAACGTGCAGGCTATAAAGTGACGTGGATTGATAATAATTCAGGTTGCAAAGGCGTGTGTGATCGCGTGGAGCAGTTTAAGATTCCTGAGCCTATACAGAAAAAGTGGTGTTCGGCAGATGGTGAGTGTGCGGATGGAATTTTGGTGGATAGCTTCAAAGCTTATATTGCCAGTATCGCGAGTGATGATAAAACCCCACGTTTAATTGTATTGCATCAAATGGGTAGCCATGGGCCTGCTTATTACAAACGTTCACAAGTGGGTTTTCAACCATTTAAACCAATGTGTGAGACCAATGCTATTCAAGGCTGTAGCTCGGAACAACTAAAAAATAGTTATGATAATTCAATTGTTTATACAGATCATATATTAAGCCAGCTGATTGGCGTATTAAAGCAAAATCAAAACTTTGAGACGGGTTTTTGGTATTTATCCGATCATGGTGAGTCGACTGGTGAGCACGGCCTGTATTTACATGGTTCACCTTATGCTATCGCACCGAGCCAACAGACTCATGTGCCGATGCTGATGTGGTTTTCTGAAACATGGAAAAAGCAAAATCCACAACAAATGACTTGCTTAGCTCAGCAAAAAAGCCAAGAATTGAGTCAAGATCATTTATTCCCAAGTTTACTCAGTTTACTTGAGGTGAAAAGTGAAGTGATTGATTCGAAAAATAATATGCTAGAACAGTGTACCTCGACCAAGGCGAGAGCTTAATTCATGTCAAAAATATTGATTATTGAAGATGATTTTATGATTGCTGAGTCCACGCAAACCCTTTTGCGCTATCAGCAGTTTGATGTGGTGTGGGTAAATAATGGTTTTGATGGTTTAAAACAGTTACAACAACATGCATTTGATGTGGTATTACTCGATTTGGGTCTCCCGATGATGGATGGTATGCAAGTCTTAAACAATATTCGACTACTGTATCCGACTTTACCCGTATTGATTATTTCTGCACGAGATCAGTTACAAAACCGTGTTGATGGTTTAAACCAAGGTGCTGATGATTATTTAATTAAACCTTATGAATTTGATGAGTTACTTGCCCGTATACAAGCTCTGTTACGTCGTAGCGGGGCTTTGAAACAGCAAAATCAGCGACAAACGCTGAGTTTTTCAGGGCTAGAGCTTGATGAGGATTTACACTTAGCTAAATACAAAGGGCAAACGATTGATTTATCGAATCGTGAATGGGCGATACTTATTCCTTTGGTCAGTCATCCCAATAAAATTTTTTCCAAAGCAAATTTGGAAGAAAAATTATACGATTTGGACTCGGAAATTAACAGCAATACCATTGAAGTTTATATTCACCATTTACGCGCTAAATTGGGCAAAGATTTTATTCGAACGATTCGTGGTTTGGGCTATCGTTTGGGGCAGGTTGAATCATAAGTGGCAAAAGCAACCTCAATTTCCTTAAAGCGACAACTGGTCACTTACACCTCTTTATTCAGTATTGTAATGGGTTGCTTATTGGTGATTGCAGCATATCGGATTGCCCTTGAAGAGACCAATGAAATACTTGATGCACAAATGCGAAATTTGGCTGAACGTGTGGCAGAACATGACCCCGCTCCGATCAAAAGTGAATTTGAAGTAAGTCGACACTATCATGAAGAGGATTTATTTGTAGATGTCTGGTCGTATGAGTTTCCAGAACAGCGTGAACATAAGTTTGACCTCCTAATACAACCTGTAAAAAAAGCAGGTTTTTATACTCACCATACCGCACAAGGTTTGTGGAACACCTATGTTCTACCTACAGAAAAATATCAGATTCAGGTCAGTCAACAACGGAGCGTGCGGCAAAAACTGGCTTTAGAACTTGCAGCGAATATGTTGATTCCTTATTTATTGTTTATGCCTTTGGCGCTATGGGGGTTAAATTGGATTATTGGACGTAGTTTAAAGCCTTTAGATGAGTTTAAAGCTGAACTCGCACAGCGTGAACCACATGAGCTTACGGCAATTCGTCCAGCTGGTTATCCTGTTGAAATTTTACCGACTATCAACGAAATGAACCGTTTGTTTGAACGGATTTCATTGTTCCAGCAAGAACAGAAACAGTTTATTGCCGATGCTGCACATGAATTGAGAACACCGATTACAGCGCTCAATTTGCAAATGAAAATTTTATTGCATGAATTTCCAGAACATCAGGCTTTAAAAAATCTGAGTTTAGGCTTAATTCGGATTCAGCATTTGGTTTCTCAATTACTTAATTTGGCCAAACAGGATGCATCTGTCCCTACTTTAGAGTCAGTACAGCAGGTGTGCTTAAGTGATTTGGTTGGAGATTGTATGGAGCAATTGATGGAGTTGGCACTTGCCAAGAATATTGATTTAGGTTTAGAGCAACAAGAACAAATTTGGCTTAAGAGTCAAAGTTCAGCTGTGCATTCGATTGTTTATAATTTGCTTGATAATGCCATTAAATATACCCCAGAGCAGGGAGTCATTAATGTTTCCATTTATAAGCAAGATCAGCGAGCAATTCTCCAAATTGAAGACAGTGGACCAGGAATTGCCCCCGAGCTTTATGATCAGATTTTAAAACGGTTCTATCGCGTTCATCATCATTTAGAGGTCGGCAGTGGATTAGGGTTGTCCATTGTCGATAAAGCCGCAGAGAAAGTCGGGGCAAAATTGAATTTTGGGCAAAGTGAAGCTTTGGGTGGTTTACAAGTTCAGGTGATGTTTAATTTATAGTTTAGGGCTTATTTGAGTCCCAAGAAAACGTTTATAAAACAATGCATAAGCCAATACGTTAATTAACCAGATAACCCATGCTGTCCAAAGATTATGACTGAGGAAATGTGCGCCACGCATCATTTGTGCCCAGCCCATTACAAAACCTAAAATCAGGGCAGCAAACAAATAAAACCATGCACGTTTTGGCTCAGTGAGTCGATAGACAAAATATCCCACAAATAGAGCAAATCCTGTGGCAGCATGTCCACCAGGAAAACAATGACCTGCTGTTGCTGAAAAGTCCCAAAAGAAATCATGTGCGGTAGCGAGTGTCATATCCCATGGGCATGCATGACCAGATTGTGATTTTAATATGCCAATGCAACTGGTGCTGATAAGGACTAAGCCAATGAAATAACCACTTTGCCAGCGCTGTGGTTTTAGGGCAGTCCACTTATACGATGCAACCCATTTCAGTAAGTAAATCAAGTAAACTGCAATGAGTATGTCTTTGACATAGCGATGATTGAGTTCGGCTAGGGCCCAATCTCGTTTTAATGGGAAATGGCCTGTCCGATCCATATAGGGTTGAATCAGGTGTAAATCTAATGTTCCTGCCACTGGAAAGAGGAGCCATAAAATGGAAAAACCAAGTGTCAAAATAAAAAACTGAAGTAGAAAAAAACGTTGCTGATCTGACACAAGATACGCCGTAAAATAAAAATAAGCTGCTATTCCAACAGTGTTAGCTTAAAGCAGGCTTAACGGTTTTGGTCTTTCATCGCTTTTAGCAAAATCAGTGATTTACTTATTCATTTAAGGCTAAAGTGGTGCAGCAATTCGATGTTAGGTTGAGTCTAAACAATATTGGGAAAAGACAGCGTGATACGTGCAGTTTTATTTGATCTAGATAATACCTTAACCCACCGTGGACGCAGTGTTGCTGCGTTTAGCCAACAGCTTGCGGATTATTATCACGTACAATTACAAAGTGTAAATGTTGTACAGATAGCGACTATCGTCAATCGTATAGACAATGGGGGCTATCCCTTAAAAGAATATTTAACCCACACAAGTATTGGTGCTTCAGTGGCTTATGCTTTGCTACAGGAGCTTAGTTGGAATTCAGCTCCTGATTTGAATGACTTAAGTAATTTTTGGTTTGAACAATTTGGTCGCTGTGCTGTGGCAATGCCCGATGCTGAACAAACGTTGACCCATTTAAAGCAAGCGGGATATAAACTTGCGATTATTTCAAATGGTGGTCATGCAACACGCTTGTCTATATTAAATGGCTTGGGCTTTGCGCATTATTTTGATGTGATCAATACTTCTGGGCTATTTGGACAAGCTAAACCAAAGCCAGATATTTTTATTGATACGGCACAACAATTACATGTTGAAGTTGAGCAGTGCTTATTTGTTGGGGATCATCCGATTAATGATGTACACGGTGCACAGCAGGCAGGAATGCAAGCCCTGTGGTTATCAGGCTTTCATCAACCATTGGTAACAATAAATGCCCCACAGATTACGGCATTGTCTGAGATTTTTAAGCATTTAACAGCAATGACTGAAGTTTAAATCAGAGAATAAAAAAGCGACCCATAAGGGTCGCGTTGAAATTGAACATGATTTTAGAACATGCTGTCATCAGAGTTGGCAGAAATTTTATGAATAGACAAGTCTGCTCCTCGGAATTCATCTTCTTGACTTAAACGAATCCCCATCGTGGCTTTTAAAGTGCCATAAACAACAAGTCCACCAAGCATGGCTATGCCAATTGCCAACAATGTACCAATTAACTGCGACATCATAGCTACCCCACCTAAGCCACCAAGCCATTTTTGACCAAATACACCAACTGCAAGCCCACCGAATGCGCCACATACGCCGTGCAAAGGCCATACGCCGAGTACATCATCGACTTTGAGCTTGTTTTGCGTATAGGTGAAGAGTTTAACAAACATAAGTCCTGCAATAGCACCAATGATTAAAGCACCTATAGGGTGTACAACATCAGAACCTGCACAAATTGCAACAAGACCCGCCAAAGGACCATTATGTAAGAAACCTGGGTCATCTTTTCCAGCAAAGTTAGCTGCTAATGTTCCACCGACCATGGCCATGAGGGAGTTAATTGCTACGAGTCCTGAAATTGCATCTAAACGTTGTGCACTCATAACGTTAAAGCCGAACCAACCTACAATTAATATCCAAGAACCTAAGGCTAGGAAAGGAATAGATGAGGGTGGATGAGCACTGACCCGACCATCCTTTTTATAACGTCCGTGACGTGCTCCAAGTAAAATAACTGCAGCAAGGGCAATCCACCCTCCCATAGCATGCACAACCACAGAACCTGCGAAATCATGGAAACTTGCACCGAAAGTGCTTTGCAACCATTGTTGTAAGCCAAAGTTGCCATTCCAAGCGATACCTTCAAAAAAAGGATAAACCAAAGCTACTAGTAAAACGGTTGCAATAGCTTGAGAACGCATCTTGGCACGTTCAGCAATGCCACCTGAGATGATTGCTGGAATTGCGGCTGCAAAAGTGAGCAGGAAGAAGCAGCGCATTAGGTTATAGCCATGATCCGCTGCTAAAGTATCCCCGATATGGAAAAAGTGATGTCCATAAGAAATGTAATAACCTACAAAAAAGTAGGCAATTGCAGAGAGTGAAAAGTCCGTTAAAATTTTACTTAAGGCATTCACTTGGTTTTTATGTCGAACTGTCCCTAGTTCTAAAAAAGCAAAACCTGCATGCATGGCGAGGACTAAAACTGCACCAAGAAGAAGAAAAAGTAAGTCAATATTTTGCATGTTTAGGTTCCATTTGAGTGCAAAATTTTGCAAAAAGAAGCTCAGTATACTGATGCTTGTCATTTCGTGAAGAGCTAAGCAAAAAGGAAATATTGATTAAGTTTTGCTTAAAAATAATAAGACCCGATATAAAGCATTAATATGCACCATGATGGTGTTCACGCATCTTACTGGTGCGTTTATGAAAATATGATTTAATTGTAAATATATGAAAATATTACACTTATTTATTTTAAATATGTGATTGTATATTTACTGCAAAATTTGGATGCATTTGAGTTGAAAGCAAAAAAATAGTCTGGGAAAAATGTATGGGGTTCAATTTGAACTGCATTTGTTCTATTTTGGAACGCAAATAACAAAAAGTCTGCATTTTGATTGTGCGTGTGTAAAATCAAGCCAAAAGTTTTAGGAATTACATTGAGATTCATTTCTTATTTATAACGATGGAAAATTCACATAACTAAATGTTATTAATTGTAATTTTTGTCATATATGATCATTTCAATTTTAGGGTCGAGATTAAAAAAATAAATAAAAAGCTTAATCGAAAGAGGTATTTTTGTTTTGTCTAAATCCTTACAGCACTGAAACAAAACATGAAAAAATCTGTTTGAAATGTCATTTTTAGTTTTGCTGGAGCCTAGCCAATTCATGGAGGATATTGGATCATTTGAGATCTATTTTTTGATGAAGGAATATGAAGTATAAAATAATAGCAGCATTGTTTGGGTTTCCCTGTGTGGTGGGTTGGTCAGCCAGTGAGTTAATATCAGATTGGGGCTATCAAGCAGAAAAAGCACTGGAGTCAGTTGAATCCCCAATATCAAGCATGTGCGGGATATAATCAATCACCTATTAATATAGAACGTGTGATTTCAGCAGAACTCGCAGCACTTCATTTTAACTACAAAACTTCTGCCAGCGATATTGTGCAACTTCCCCATACGGTACAAATCAATTTTCATCAAGGTAGTTATTTAAGTTTAGAGGGTGAACGATTTCAATTATTGCAAATGCATCTCAGCCCCTCAGAAAATATGATCAAAGGGAAAAGCTTTCCCATGGAATTACATTTAGTTCATGTTTCTGAAAAAGGTGAGTTGGCCGTGGTTGCGGTAATGTATGAAGCAGGCAAAAAGAATTTAACACTGGAACGGCTATGGCCACAAAGACAATCAAAGAAAGGGTTAAGTTTGAGAGCGAATGAATTTTTACCCGCGACACATGGCTACTATCGTTTTAATGGTTCACTTACGACACCACCGTGTACTGAGGGTGTACGTTGAGTGGTCTTAGAAGATATACAACAGGCATCAGCGCAGCAAATCGCAAACTTCGCTGCGCTGATAGGGTATCCGAATAACCGTCCTGTTCAAGCCATCAATGCACGTTTGGTTTTAGACTAGAATCTAAATTTAAAAAAAGCAGATCGTGTGATCTGCTTTTTTAATGAGGAATAACAGGTCTGTGCTAGTGCAAGATCTTGTCTAAGAATTGTTGAGCACGATCGCCACGTTTGGTGTTAAAGAAATCATCTTTGCTACAGTCTTCGACAATTTTACCTTGATCCATAAACAACACACGGTTGGCCACTTGGCGGGCAAAGCCCATTTCATGGGTGACACACATCATGGTCATGCCTTCATGTGCCAGCTCGACCATCACATCAAGAACTTCATTAATCATTTCAGGGTCAAGCGCAGATGTCGGTTCATCAAACAGCATGGCAATTGGGTCCATACTAAGTGCACGGGCAATTGCGACACGTTGCTGTTGTCCACCAGAAAGTTGTGCTGGAAATTTATGTGCATGTGCACTCAGCCCAACACGCTCTAAATAACCTAAGCCTTTCTTTTTCGCTTCAGCTTCAGAGCGGCCCAACACTTTAATTTGGGCAATGGTTAAATTTTCAGTAATGCTGAGATGTGGAAACAGCTCGAAGTGCTGAAACACCATACCTACGCGACTGCGTAATTTGGTCAAATCTGTTTTAGGGTCATTAATTGGAATTCCATCGACCGTGATTTGGCCTTGTTGAAAAGCTTCCAGTCCATTTACTGTTTTAATCAGGGTTGATTTGCCTGAGCCTGATGGGCCACAGACCACCACCACTTCACCTTGGCAAATTTGTGTGGTGCAATCGGTTAAGACTTGAAAATCGCCATACCATTTACTGACATTTTGGAGGTCAATCATTACTTTTTGGTCGCTCATACGCTTAACCTCCTTTGTAATCGTTTTACTGCATATGTGGCTAGCATACTGATGGTGAAATACACTAGGCCTGCAAATAAAATATATTGCGTTAATAGAGACATCAAATCGCC
>NZ_DKIK01000120.1:19320-26266 GCF_002454215.1 Acinetobacter sp. UBA6720 | reverse complement strand
CTAGCATGAAAGATATGGGTAAGGTGATGAATTCTCTGCGTCCGCTCATAGCCGGGCTCGCCGATCCTTCTCAAGTTTCAGCTAAAATTAAAGCAAAACTGGCTTAATTTAAAAATCTTTAAATCCATTACGTTGAACTGACCTTTAAAAAGGCAGTTCAAAGTTTACTTGTCATAAAAATAATTCTCTCAAATCTTCTCTCTTTTTTATTTTTCAAACAATTATCAATCTCTAATTTATCCCCGTTCAACACACTACTTTTTAGCTCAGTTTGGATTAAGCTCTAAATTGTCGATCTTTCTGCATTTGCGTTAAACGCATTTTAATTGTAGCAGACATCGACTCATTATCTTTCGCTAAACGCTGCGCATGCAATAGTGACTTAATTCCCTCTTCCTCAAAGCCCGACCAAAATTGTACCTCAGCCCGGTACCGCAAAACATTAACAGTATGCATTGGAGATTGCTTATCTAAGCTCGCTGCTTGTTGCATCAGGCGCCATGCACTTACATCTCTAGGATTGGTATTTAGGAACCGATTTAACACAGGTTGTGCCAGTTCAGGTCGTTTTTGCTGAATATACACTTCTGCTAACTTATAATTTAAAGCACGATTTTCAGGCATGATACTCGCAGGTGATTGGATCACTGCTAAAGCCTCATTCACCCGATTTTGCCCAAGTAAAATATCGGTCTGAATCAAGGTTTGCAAATTATGTAATCTTTGATGCGACTTTGCTTGATCTAATACTTGTTGAGCAAGCTTATAATCACCCTGTTTCACATAAAAACTAGCCAAAGCTAGCTCTGCTGCATAACTGTTCTGGTTTACTAACGTCTGTAATTGCTGCTCTGTGGCTTGATTGGAAGCGACCAAGGTGTATAACTTTAGGATTTCAAAGTCTTCATCACGCCAAGAAGACTTCACTTTAGGCAGCTGATTTGCTCTGAGCCTCGCTTCACTCATTCGTTCCGTTGTCAGTGGATGTGTGAGCCAAAAGTCAGGCAAAAAGCTCACTCGACTAGTCGCACGATGCATCACTTCAAAAAAGTCAGCCATACTCTGCGGGTTATAACCCGCACCATACATATATTGCATACCTATACGGTCAGCTTCACGCTCTTGGTTCCGGCTATAGGACAACTGCTTGTCCATCATCGCAGCCTGTGTACCCACCATCACGGCAGAACCCACATCCCCATCTGCTTTTGAAGCAACCAAAGCACCCACCAAAATACCAGCCAAAGCAAGTAAGCCCTGCCCCTTAAATGCTTCCTGTGAACGACTGTAGTGGCGCTGTGTGACGTGCGCAATCTCATGCGCCATAACACCTGCCACTTCGTCCATATTATTGGCATTGGTGATCAAGCCTGCATTTAATGCAAACAAACCACCTGGGACTGCAAAAGCATTAATTTGTGGATCATCTATCACAACCAGACCGATCGGCTGTCCAAGTTGAGTTTGACTCAAAATATTGGAAAAAGCCTTCAACAATTGATCTTCCAACCAAGTGTTTTGCATAACTGGAAGCTGACGGTGCACTTCACGATAGACTTTCTCTCCAATATAACGCTCGTTATATTGGTCAATAAAACCTATACCCGAACCAATTTCAGGTACATTGAATTGGGGCGCAGTTGTTGAGAATTGATTTTCTGCAAAACCAACAGTCGAAATTAGACTTAAACTGTATGCACACAGAAAACGTTTCAACCCTCACCCCAACTTTATTTAAAGGAATAAAATCACTATAACATTGATAATTGAATGAAAATGCAATGAAGTGTTATCAATTTTTTATTTAAATTCAGGGTTCACCAGATATTGTGGCTGATCTCCATCCAAAGCTTTTACTAAGTTTTGATACGCCAATTCTGCCATCTTTTTACGAGTTACTTCTGTTGCAGAGCCAATATGTGGCAAAGTGACGACATTCGGTAATTGAAACAGACCAGAATCTTGCAAAGGCTCTTTATCATAGACATCCAGACCTGCTGCAAAAATTTGCTTTTGTTCTAATGCTTGAATCAGTGCTTGCTCATCCACCACTGCACCGCGAGAAACATTGACAAAAACCGCATGCGGTTTCATTTTCTCAAAGGCTTTAGCATCAATCAAATGCTTGGTATGTGCATTCAAATCAACGGCTACCACCACAAAGTCAGACTGCACCAGCAGCTCATCCAACCCACAGAAACGCGCATTTAAGGCTTGGGCTAATTCTAATTTTTCATGACGACCATGATATAAAATATTCATGTTAAAACCATGAAAACCTCGACGTGCTATCGCAGCACCAATATTCCCCAAGCCAATAATCCCCAAGTTTTGTCCAAAAATTTCTTGACCAAACTGTGCTTGACCTACGGTTCTTAGCCATTGTCCAGTTTTGGTCCATTGATCTAAATAGGGCACTTGACGCGCTGCACTCATCAATAGAGTAAAAGCCAAATCTGCTGTCGCATTGGTTAACACATGTGGCGTATGGCTCAGCCAAACTTTTGCTTGATTAAGATAGCTCAAGTCATAGTTATCATAACCAACACTGACACTAGATATAATTTTGAGCTGTTTCGCAGTTTCTAGGTTATTTTGATTGAGTACGCGCCCTGCGCCAATCATGCCATCCGCATCCGCAACTTGCTCACGGATTTGCATATTAACATCACCCTCTTTCGGGTTGATGACCACCACGTGATAACGCTGCTTTAGGCGCTCCAATACTTCTGTATCAATTTGACTAAAAACAACGACTTTTTGCTTCATATCTATTCCGTATTGGGTTGTTTTACTCGCATCATTTGCCACAGCTCTTTTTTCAACAAAGACTGATCCAGCATTTCTTGCAAACTTGCTACTTGTGTGAATTTTACACCATTAGCATTTGGTATGGCACCCAGTGCAATGACTGTCTTACCCTGACTTAAACCATCAAAGAAACCTTGGATATAACTTTGCACGCCACGCCCATCTTGTAAATTAAGCAAAGGGAATGGCCAATTCAACGCATACTTTTGCGCAGGTAAAGCTTGTACGATATTTTGCCAAAGTTGTTGCTGCTCGGCACTCAACGAAGAAGCATCTATGACCAAAGCACAATGCGCCATGGTAATCGCCTGCAACTGAAAAGCATCAACATGCATTGTCTCCCGGACAATCTCTTCTTTGACCGCCGTAACAACTTCTTGTTGGATCGACTGTGTTACA
This sequence comes from Acinetobacter sp. UBA6720, assembly GCF_002454215.1. Lineage (NCBI taxonomy): Bacteria > Pseudomonadati > Pseudomonadota > Gammaproteobacteria > Moraxellales > Moraxellaceae > Acinetobacter > Acinetobacter sp. UBA6720. The sequence goes on along the minus strand of NZ_DKIK01000120.1, from coordinate 23,056 downwards.
ATTTCAGCAGATGGCGTTGGATGCGGATTCTTTTTTTGAATCAGCGGACGTTCAATGGTTATTTCTGCATTGGGTTGAACCTGAGGCACAATAATTTCAGAAATACGTTCCGCACTGTTTTGATCTCTCCAAATCGAAGGTGCAACATTTTGTTGAGACGGCAGTGATCGCGGAACCCATAAATCAATTCCTAAACCTGCCAAAACCTCACGCTGATGCCCGATCATCTTTTTACTTCACCTACCGATCAATGCTTATTCTAACGACAAATGCCCAGAGATGCTTTGCTTTTCACACGGTATTGCATACTCAATAGGCAAATACTGCCCCCCATAAGTCTCCAATCTACTAAACAATCATCAAGCGGTTTTTCTTCTGCATTTGCTCAACGATCTCTTCACTATCAAAACCAAGACGCCAATAGAGCAACTCCAAAACATCTTGCTCATCTTGAGTAATGATGCGGTCATTCCACAAACAAATTTCAGCCACCCCCAAAATGCTTAAACGATCTCGGAGTAGAAGCCCAGCCATATCATTTAAAATTTCTGCCAAATCAATCGGCTCATCTGAAATTTCTGCATATTGCTCCAACTCTTGAAGGGTCAGAACCCGACGTAAAATTTTCTCACGTACTTCCAACTGTGTTTCACTATTGATTTGCTGTACATGCAACAGCGCATCAATCAAGCGCACAATCTGCGGTTTAACTTCATCCAGTGCGGCTGGCGTATGCACAGGCAATAGATTCAATTCAAATTTAACCCGTTCTAGCAACAAAGCATCCAAAAGACCGATTTCCCCATCCTCTTGAATAATTCTCGCCAGTTTCAGTAAAAACTGACGTGCAATCGTGGCAGGCATCCCCCCAATATTTAGACAGGCCTCATGGAAAATAGAAATGTGCACACGTCCATCAAGATTTAATAGTGAGTCAACAATGGCACGACTGACTTCCGCTTCAGCAGGGATAAATTCACGAAACTGGCGAATCATGAGAATCGCGACCATTAATTCTCGCGAACCTGTTGCAGTCTGTAACGCACGCTGAATCAACTCTGGACGTTCAATATGTGCACGTACTTCAGGGTTCAATGGTTTAATCGCATCTTTAATCGCAAAACTAATGGGGGATAGTCGTAGCAAAGGTAAAGGTTGTGGGGACGTCCACGGTGCTTGAAAGTCAGTATATTGCTCCTCTAAGGACCGAAACAAGCCAAACAAAGGACGATTACGTAATTTCTCTAAATTTTCGAGTTGTATATCTTGTACCAAATTCGGATTCATTTCATAAATACGCTCTTCAATACTTGGATGAATATTCATCCAGCTCTGAGCGCTTAAAGAGTTAGCAAAACACATATGTGCAATCGACTCCGAATATTCACTATGAATTTGCGAGCCTGCATGATGCACATAAATCCGCATTAGTGTTTGAATATTGGCATCGTTTTGCATCAGGCGGCGCGTTTTCATGTCATTTTTTAGAGTTCGCCCGCCCAAGGTCAAAAACTTTATACAACGTGTGACCAATACACCTAAACTGCCCACCAACCAAATTACGCCACCTGTTGCAACAAATGTCGTCTCAAAACCTTGTGACTTTTTATGATGAGTTGAAAAGCCTAATTTAGCAATTTTACTGCCCCACTGACTAAAGGTGGTTAAGGCACTATATAGAATTTTCAGACGTGTATTTTCTGCTGTTTCACCTGATAGAATTTGGTTAAATTCATGATTTAGCAGACCAGTTAGCTCAAGCTCATCGAGGTTTTGTAAGGCACCCCATGTTATAATAATTGCAATATTTTTCGGCTCAAAACCCGCAGTCAATGCATTGACCCCTACTTCATCAGGCAAAACATAGATCGCAGGGGTTTCTATTAAAAAAGTATCTGCTAATTTTTCAGTAATTTTCAGCGCAATACTTTCTTCAGGCGTGCTTTCAATCAAACTTAAACGTCGTGCACGCAGTTGCTTTGCTAAGCTATGTCCCCCTGAGCGAAACACATACAATTCATAAACAACTGAATAGCCCATTATGAGGAGCAATACTCCAATTAAGTAAACACTCAAGCTGTGCCAAAAAATGCTTTGGCTCGGGTCAAAGTAAAAAACGAGAAGACCAACCACCGTATTTAAAATAAACAATGACAAGAGCACTGCAAGCATACAAATACTCGCAGACCACAACATATTTTTATTCTTTATGATTGAATAACTTACACCTTTCAATGTAAATCCCTTTTCTTACATTGCCTAATCAAATCCATCATAAATGAAAAAAGCGGGAAACTCCCGCTTTTCTCCACGCTAAATCGCTTAGACTTCTTTTACACCCGTCAAATCAACAGAAGCTGCATCAATATTGACGTCAATATAACTGTCTTTTTTCTTCGATGTTTCGCGACGTTTCGCTTGTAATTCATTTAAATATGCTTCATCAATACCGCCTGCAACATATTTACCATCAAATACAGAGCAATCAAACTCTTTCAAATCAGGCACTTTACTGGTACGCACAGCCGCTTTTAAGTCTTCCAAATCTTGGAAAATCAAACGATCAGCACCAATAATTTCACGAATTTCTTCCACACTGCGATCTGATGCAATGAGCTCATCTTTCGCAGGCATATCAATACCATAGACGTTTGGATATTTCACCATTGGTGCAGCAGAGGCAAAGAAAACTTTTTTCGCACCCGCATCACGTGCCATTTGGATAATTTCGTTACACGTAGTACCACGTACAATTGAGTCATCTACCAACAGTACATTTTTACCTTGGAACTCTAGTTCAACAGGGTTGAGCTTTTGACGTACTGATTTTTTACGTAGTTGCTGACCTGGCATAATGAAGGTACGGCCAATATAACGGTTCTTCATAAAGCCTTCGCGGAACTTCACGCCTAACATATTTGCAAGTTCAAGCGCTGAAGTACGTGAAGTATCAGGAATTGGAATCACCACATCAATGTCATGCTCTTCACTCCACTCCGTCAGGATTTTCTGAGCAAGTTTTTCGCCCATTTTTAAACGTGCTTTGTAGACTGAAATACCATCAATGATTGCATCTGGACGCGCAAAGTACACGTATTCAAAAATACATGGACGATATTCAGGCGCTTCAGCACATTGCTTAGTAAACATCTGACCTTTCGAGTCGATAAAGATCGCTTCACCTGGGGCAATATCACGCTCAACCTTAAAGCCAAGCGCCGTAATAGCAACTGATTCAGATGCAATGATGTATTCCATCCCAGCATCAGTTTCCCGCGAGCCATAAATGAGTGGACGAATACCATTTGGATCACGAAAACCCACTAAACCATGGCCTGTAAGCATTGCAACTACAGCATAACCACCTTTACAACGCTGATGTACTTTGCTGACTACGTGGAAAATATCGTCCGCCGTAGGCATCAATTTACCGCGTTTTTGTAGCTCGTGTGCAAACACGTTTAACAGCACTTCCGAGTCTGAATCTGTATTCATATGACGTAAGTCTGTTTTGAACAGATCATCATGAATTTCTTCAGCATTGGTTAAGTTACCATTATGCGCTAACGTGATCCCATAAGGCGAGTTCACATAGAAGGGCTGCGCTTCAGCGCTACTCGATGAACCCGCCGTAGGATAACGTACATGGCCAATACCGTAATTACCTTGTAATGCACGCATATGGCGAGTATGGAACACATCGCGAACCATGCCATTGTCTTTACGTAAAAATAAA
>NZ_DKIK01000120.1:5847-19153 GCF_002454215.1 Acinetobacter sp. UBA6720 | reverse complement strand
AGGATTATTTGTTGACTCACCCTGCCCCTCAGCATTTTTCGAGGAAATTTTAGGTGAAGAATCTGAAGATACATGTGCATCTTCAGACTTGATATGTGACATAGCCTCATTGGCCGCTTCTTTTGAAAGCTGCATCGCAAAAGGCGCGCAAGGCAAAAGTGTTTGTACAAACTTGGATTGTTTCCAATATGGAGACGTTTCTACCCAAGATCCCACACCTTGCATCGTAATCAGAACAATTAACAACCCTTTTAAAGAACCAAACGCACCACCGGCTAAACGATTCAAAGGTCCGAGTTTTAAGCTCTTTAAGATGTTGTTGAGTAATGCCGTGACGAACCACGTCAAAACCACAATAACCAATACAATAAATGCAAAAGCTGCAATTTTTTGAACCACTGGATCTTCACTGAGTGAGACCATCGAAGGTGCTAGGACAGTTGCAAATTTCGCACCTAAAATCAGTGCTAGAATCCATCCTATCAAGTTCGCAAAGGCTTTGACAAATCCTTGACGCAAACCGTTAAGCCCTCCAATGAGCAATATAATCAATATGAAGATATCAATGGCATTCATGTTGTTTTCAGTGCGGCGACGCAGTCTTGAATTAAAGTTGGCCCTGTATAGATGAGGCCACTATAAACTTGTACAAGGCTTGCACCTGCATTTTGTTTTGCAACAGCCTGCTCACCCGATAAAATTCCACCCACACCAATCAACGGAATTTGACCCTTCAAAGCATCAGCAAACGCTTTTAAACACACTGTACTTTTTTCAAATACAGGTGCACCAGACAAACCACCTGCTTCATCACCAAACGGTAAGTTTTCCACACCCTCGCGTGATAAAGTCGTATTAGTCACAATCAGGCCATCAATTTTAAACTGAAGCAATTGTTTCGCAATAAACTGAATATCTTCCGCTTCCAAATCTGGAGCAACTTTAAGCACCAAAGGCACATAATGTTGTTGCTCTTCTGCGAGTTCCAGTTGACGTTTTTTCAACGTTTCTAATAGTTCTGTCAGCGCATCGCCACTTTGTAGACTACGTAGGTTTTTAGTGTTTGGAGAGGAAATGTTGACCGTAATATAAGAGGCATAGTTATAGACTTTTTCTAAACAAATCAAATAGTCATCTACTGCTTTTTCTACTGGAGTATCGGCATTTTTACCAATATTAATGCCCAAAACACCTTTAAATTTTGCTGCTTTGACATTTTCAATCAGTTGATCCACGCCATCATTGTTAAAACCCATACGGTTAATAATAGCTTTGGCTTGCGGAACACGGAACAAACGTGGCAAAGGATTCCCTGCCTGAGGACGTGGGGTAATGGTACCAATCTCAATAAAACCAAAACCTAAACCTGCCAATGCGTCAATATAAGCACCATTTTTATCTAGGCCAGCAGCTAAACCCACAGGATTAGGGAATTCGATGCCCATACATGTCACCGGTTTAGCCGCTATATTTTGACGCATTAAGCCAACTTTATGTGTCAATTTCAATAGCGATAATGTTAGCTCATGTGCACGCTCTGGTGCTAAAGTAAACAACAAAGGGCGGGCAAGAGAATACAACATATCTGCAAAAGTCTACTGCTTTTTAAGTCGCCATATTATAGGCATAGCCTAGCTAAAACACCATGCCTCGTCTGGCTTTATTTTTAGCGATTATTTCACGCTCGCCGATAATTTAATCTGCCCTGCATCTGAGACCAATTCCATCTTTTCAATACTCAAACCATTTTGTATTAACTGCGTCAGAAAATTGGCCAAAATCACATAGTTCTGGTGGCTCACGACCAACTGAATTTGTTCAGCATTTTGCTGTGAAGTAACCGATAAGCCTTGCTGCTGGGCGATACGCTGTATTTGCTCCATCGGTGTTAATTGCCCATCAGAACTTGACTTCATGGTGACTGCATTGCTCTGCATCCATGTCATGGTTTCCTTGAGCTGATTCACGCGTTTTTGCTGTTTCTCTGCCGCAGCATGGGTATACCAAAGTGTAGCCCCTATCGAGCTCACCAAGACGAAAACGACCAAGAAGATAGCCAATATACGGTCGCGCGGTGTAAGACGGTCAAAATAAACACCGATTACCTCTAAACGCTGATCGAAAACTGTTTGTAAATTTTGCATGGCTTTCATTATTGTATTTTCACCATTCCAATGGCCCCACCCGTAGTCGGCTGGATATTGCCTAATTCAACCTGAAAACCTTGTTGGTTCAGTTGCTGAGTAAGTGCTTGCAAAGCGTCTGCCGAATTTGCCTTCAATTGCATATTCAAAGTATTCGCTTCATATACCACCTGATTGGCCACAATTTGCTGTTGCATCAATACAGGACCAACTCGACTAAGCAAAGATAAAGCTTGTGCATCAGCTTGTTTATTCATTTTTAGCTGGTATTCAAACTGACTTCGTAACGTTTGCTCGGTCACAGGATAATTCGCACCAAACCAATATTTAAATTGATCGACAGCTTGAACCGCAACTTGGTCTGCTATTTTTTTGTTTTGATACCAACGAGTTGTATCATAAGCGAGTTGCGTCACAATCAATGCAACCAAGACCGCAGCACAGGCTTTCCAGTAACCTCCTGAGCTGCTCTGCTCTTTAACTTTAGGTAACACATTCCACGGATGTTGCTTTGCTCTTGGCAAGGCAACCCACTCATAGTGAAAAGACTCTAGCTGCTCCTGTGTCACACGGGCACTTAGACTGTGCATGTGTGAAGCAGTAAAATTACAAATTTTATATTTTTGCTCAGGCGCTTGATAATCTAAGAACACCGAAAGATCATCAATCGAGCCACCCAACCATGTATTAGAACGAAATAACAAGCGTTCTTCAATACAGCCCAGTATAACCTGTTCTGCTGTCGGTTCTGGCAGAATCAAAAAGTCTGGTAATAGACTCACCAATTTCACAGGAATTAAGCTAAGTGCATGTTGCAATGTTTCTAAGCGATGATTTGCAATACCTAATACCGTTAACTGCTCAGGCGCTTGAAAGTGGTGTAGAACCTTCATCTGGTCAATTGAGCTCAGCACATATTCTTCGAGCAAATATCTCACCCCTTCAGCACCCAATTGTTTGTATTGAGCCTTAGGTATGTTTTGCTGAATCATTTGCACATCTCGACTTGGAAAGAAAACGGTTGCTTCCTCACCATGATGAGCTTGTATATCTTGGATCAATTGCTCAAGTGTATAAGCAGTTTGCCATCTTTCCCCTGTAGACCAGTGCCATGTTCCATCGGCTTCGGGCATCCAAATTTGCAACATGTATTATATTCTGCCGTTTGAATTATTTTTTATATACTAGGTATAAATGCTTTTGTTTGTGTCGACAAGCCCTCTGCAATGACTGCTTGCTCATAAATACGAACTTCTGCCAAAGCATAAGGGTTAAATGATTCTGTTACCAAAATAGATGCTATATGTGCCACCACATTCATATGACATACCACAACAATAGACTCATAGGGTAAATGTGACAACCACTCAACCGCAGCCTTAGCATCGTCATCGGGTTTAATAGTATTACACACCACGACAGGCACATCAGCAAAATGCTGTTTAATGTGCGCCAAGGTTTCCTGTGCTCGTAACAAAGGGCTCACGACAAATACATCTGGTTGAATACGTGACTTTAAAAAGTCAGCAGTCTGTTCAGCTTGTGCATGCCCTCTTTCTGTCAATGGTCGCTTGCTATCATTCCCCATCATCGGTGGCGCAGCTTCACCATGACGAACTAAAGTCAGTTGCATAAAAAATCCTTATTCAAATCCTGATTATTTTAATTAATTTTTATGACAATACTGTCACTTTGGACATTCAACAGCCCATTTTATCAGCCTTTTTCTATCATTTTAAACTTCATGATGTGGTAAAACGAATTCCACATCACTTCGATGTCCATTTTTCATCAATGAAAGCGCAATTGTCATTGGCGGTGCATTTTCAAATATCACACTGTATAACGCGCTAGTAATCGGCATATACACATCCAACTCTTCGGAACGCGCTTTCACTTGCACAATGGTATTGATCCCTTCTGCCGTTTGTCCGAGTTCAGTGGTTGCCTGTTCCAAACTCTTGCCCTGCCCCAATGCAAACCCTACTTGATAATTGCGACTGAGTGGACTGCTACAGGTTGCAAATAAATCCCCCACACCAGACAAGCCCAAGAAAGTGAGTGGGTTTGCCCCTAACTTGACAGCAAAACGGCTCATTTCAGCTAAAGCACGTGTCAAAATCATACTCTTGGTATTTTCACCGACTTTATAGGCTGCCGCCATACCCATTGCAACAGCATAAATATTTTTAAGCGCACCGCCCAGTTCGACCCCATGCACATCATCACTAGCAAAAACACGAAATAATGCACTATGTAACGCTTGTTGCACTGCATATCGCACTAGCTCGGACTCGCTTGCAATCACTGTTCCGGCTGGTTGTCCCGCAACAATTTCCTTGGCCAAATTTGGACCAGACAATACCCCATAAGGCACTTCAGGTAACTCAGAACGAATAATATCACTCATAAAACTAAAGGTATTGGCTTCGATACCTTTGGTCAAAGACACCACCGCTTGCGAAGTAATAAACGGTTTGATTTGTTTGAGGACATCACGAAAAGAATGACTTGGAATCGCCACTAAAATAATGTCGCGATCACGAACCGCCTCTTCTATATTTGAAACTGCACGCAAACCATCTTCCAATTTAAAATCAGGCAAATAGCGTTTATTCACATGCGTCGCATTGATATCCGCCGCAACGGCTTCATCACGAATCCAAATCATGGTATCGCAACCATTACGAACAGCCGTATTTGCCATAGCAGTTCCAAAACTACCACCGCCCAAAACCGTAATACGTAGTGCTGTTTTTTGATTCACTGCTACAGGTTCAACCAAATCTGAAAACTTTAACTCTGACATTATTTTTATATCCTAAAACGGAACTATTGATTCCAATAACTTACGTAATCTTGGGTTTGAATCTCAGCACGTGGAGGAATCGCTTTAAATGCTGTACCAATGTATAAAATACCTGAAATCAAATCATCTGCGGTGAGGCCTAAAGCCTTTTTTAAATATTCCGATTCCACCACTGCTCCACTACGCCACATACTTGAAAAGCCTTGCGCCTGTAATGACAAAATAAAGTTTTGAATCGCAGCACCACTACTTAAAGTCTGCTCAAAATAAGGGACTTTCGGGTGTTGTTGAAACTTGGTTAAAGCCAATACCAATAAAGGCGCACGAAAAGGATGATTTTTGACCCGATCCAACTGTGCCACTTCCGTTTCACCTAAATCTGCCAAGGCTTGTGACAAAAGCTCACCAAATGCCTCACGCTGATCTTCAGCGATTACAATAAAACGAGTCGGTTTTAAACGATGGTGGTCAGGTGCAGTCAAGGCAGCTTGAAAGGCCCGTTCTAATTGTTCCGCATTCGGTGCAGGTTCGACTAAATGTCCAAGCGATTGACGTTGATGCATATTTTGATGAACGATATCTACTTCGAGTTCCGTCATTGGGTGCTTAATCTTTCAAATTAAAAAATACGTTTTAGATTAGCATACTCTGAAAAGTTTGCTCTAGCGCTTCGTTATGAAATACCCATTTTCAGCAAAACTTATTTTTAAAATCCAAAAATCTTATAGAAATGTATCGAAAAGACCATATTTTTCGTACATTTCTTTCACCTTAGACTCTAAAAGCTATGTTCAAATACAACCATTCATTTATTAAACACAACTGGGCTACGAAAATGAAAAAAAATATCGTTATGGCTGGAACAGCTGCTGTGATACTTCTTCTGAGTGCTTGTGCATCAACGCCAAGTAACTCTCTCGCTATACAAAAAGCAGATAATCAATACGAAGTTACAGGTATTGGTAAAACTGCATTGATTGCAAAAAACAACGCGATTGAAGCAGCAGCGAAAACTTGCGGTTCTAAAGCAACGGCGATTGTGAGTGATGAAAAAACTGAATATCAAGGTGCTTTAAAAGGCGTAGTGAGTGACGAAACTGGAAAAATGATTCAAGCAGCCGCATCTGTACTAGGCTCTATTTCGGGTACAAATTCAGGCATTAACCAAGACAGTGACTATCAAACAGTCCTGACTTTTTCTTGTAAAGCAAAATAAAGATGCCATAAAAAAAACCGCTCATCTGAGCGGTTTCTTATACCAATCACTTCAAACGATTAGCAATAGCCGTCTAAACGTGTCAAGGGAAGTTTTTGCCCAATGGCTTTTTCAATTTCTGGTAGATAGAACGCATCATCTTCAGATAAGAAACTGATACTCACACCACGCGTACCTGCACGACCTGTACGACCAATACGGTGTACATAGTCATCCGACTGTTCAGGTAAAGTGAAATTCACCACATGCGATACACCATCTACATGGATACCACGACCCGCAACATCAGTTGCAATCATAATATTATGTTGACCATTTTTAAATTGATCTAACATTTTCAAACGTTTGTCTTGTGCAATTTCACCAGACAACATCACTACTTTATAGCCATCACGCTTTAAGTTGTCATAGAGCTTACGCACTTGATCACGACGATTGGCGAAAATCATGACTTTTTCAATGGGCTCATCGCGTAGAATGTCTTGTAGCAATTTATATTTATCAGATTTTGCGACCATGTACACACGTTGTTCAACATCTGCATTGGTTTTCTTTTCTGGCTCAATTTCAACGGTTACAGGTTCAAACAACCATTGCTGTGCAAGGTTTAAAACATCGTAACTAAACGTTGCAGAGAACATCAAAGTCTGACGTTGTTCCTTGCGCGGTGAGAAACGGACAATACGTTTGACTGAAGGAATAAAGCCCATATCCAATAAGCGATCGGCTTCATCAATAACCAAAAACTCAATTTGGTCGAGCCAGACTTCTTTTTGCTCAACAAAGTCAATCAGACGACCAGGAGTTGCAACCATAATATCGACTGGTTTTTTATCAAGTTGTGCTTTTTGTTTATCAAAATCAACACCCCCCAACAAAGTCACGACATTTAAATCGGAGAATTTCGTGAGTTCTTTGGCATCGCTTTCAATTTGTAGTGCAAGCTCTCGCGTAGGTGCCAAAATTAAAGCACGTGGTTCACCACGATAACGTTGGCCTTGAATCGGGTTATTTAGCAAATCGTTAATTACGCTCACTAAAAATGCAGCCGTCTTCCCTGTTCCTGTTTGTGCACGACCAATTGCATCATGTCCTGCCAAAGTGAATTTTAAAACCTTTTGCTGAATAGGCGTCATATCCTTAAAACCTAAAGCATCAATGGCTTGTTTCAGTTGAGGATGTAAATTTAAGGTTTCAAAACCTGATGACATATATGTGCGCTCTGACGGAAAATCACGAAAATCGAATCGTATTATAAACAAAAAACGCCCCAATTTACATTGGGGCGTTTTTAAGTACTATCAGACGATTAGTCTAAAGGTTGTACTTCTTCAGCTTGGAAGCCTTTTTGACCTTTTACAACGCTGAATTCAACGCGTTGGCCGTCACGAAGTGAACGGTGGCCGTCGCCTTGGATAGCACGGAAGTGAACGAATACATCGTCACCGCCATTGCGTTGGATAAAGCCGAAGCCTTTAGTGTCGTTGAACCATTTAACTACGCCTTGTTCACGAGCTGTCATAAGTTAATCCTCATTGTATTTAAAAGAAGGACCACCCGGTGTTGCAAACAGCAGACCAAACAAGGTTTAAAAATATTTATTATTTCTAAGCTTGTAATCATTCTGTATAACTATTAACAAAATCCCGGTTACATCCATTTGTAAAATAGGCGTTAAAACAATTTATAGTTGTATTAAATCCCAGTACGCGACGAGCTTAACATGGGTTAAAAACAATTCATACCCTTTTTTTGATTAATCGTCTTTTTTAATTCAGCATATTTTTTAACTAGTTATTTGTAATTTTTGATATAGCGACTATCGGCCTATAAAATATGAAATAGTTGGGTTTTGGCACTGAATTTGCTAATATTTCTATCCGCCTAAATGTTGTAAAACTTAGCCTAACTATATGAGTAATATTGAACAAAATATCAACATTATTGATGCAATAGGACAACCTTGCCCTATGCCTTTGTTGTTGCTTAAACGCGCACTCAAAAAGAGCACTCATCAACATTTGCTGCTAAAATCGTCTGATCCACACAGTCAAGCCGATGTTACACGGTATTGCGAAATCCATCATTTATCTTGCGTTTTGAAACAAATTAATGCGCATGAATTTCACTACTTCATTGAATCTTAATTCTTTTCGATTACACTAACTGTATTCACATTTTGCATAAAAGTTTACATTTCTATACCCAATTTTCCATTATTCGCTGGAAGTTTGGATTAAGATAAAACTCAATGAGTGGGTAAAAATGAAAATCCCTAAGGAGAACACATGAGTGACAGCAGCAATCAATTGATGCCCCTGTCATTATCAGCACCAGGTGTAAACTTGGGTGCTTATATTAGTACTGTCAACCAAATCCCGATTTTGACAGCGGAACAAGAAAAAGAGCTAGCTGAACGCTACTATTATGACCAAGACCTCGATGCAGCCAAACTTCTAGTCATGTCGCATTTGCGTTTTGTGGTTCATATTGCCCGCAGTTATGCAGGCTATGGCTTACCTCAAGGTGACCTTATTCAAGAAGGTAACTTGGGCTTAATGAAAGCCGTTAAACGTTTCGACCCGAACATGGGCGTACGCTTGGTCTCTTTTGCAGTACACTGGATTAAAGCCGAAATTCACGAATATGTGATCCGTAACTGGCGTATTGTCAAAATTGCGACCACCAAGGCACAGCGTAAACTGTTTTTTAATTTACGTAGTCTGAAAAAATCGTCTAAGAAGTTGACTTTACAAGAAGCTCAATCCATTGCAAATGATCTGAATGTCACACCAGAACAGGTGTTGGAAATGGAAGGTCGTTTGACTGCCTATGATGCGGCATTTGAAGCTCAAGGGGAGGATGACGATGAAGGATCAACTCACGTTGCGCCCGCTTTGTATCTTGAAGATAACCGTTATGATCCTGCTCGTTTAGCAGAAGAGGACGACTACGAAGAACAAAGCACCAATGCCCTGCATGATGCCATGGAGCAATTGGATGACCGTTCTCGAAATATTTTACAGCGTCGTTGGTTAGATGATGAAAAATCGACCTTACACGAACTGGCTGCTGAATATAATGTTTCAGCAGAACGTATTCGTCAGTTAGAAAAAAATGCCATGGAAAAAATTAAAGTAGCAATGTCATCGAACTAAGTTGATATAGATATAGAAAAGGGCGAAATGCCCTTTTCTTTTTTGTAAATAAATGAGGCTTTTTGTCTTTTAACCTGTCTTCAAAATATGCTACTTTGTTGCGCACAGTGATATAAGTAAAGCATTGCCTATGTGGATTGCGATTTCAGCGCTAAATTTAGCGTTTGCCGTTATATTAGGTGCCTTTGGCGCACATGGTCTCAAAGCACGTGCTACTGAAGCTCAATTGGCTTGGTGGCAAACGGCAACTGATTATTTTTTTTATCATGCGCTTGGTTTACTGGCGCTTGGCATTTTGGCCAAAGTCATCCCGCAACTTCCCATCAAAACCAGCTTTTTACTGATCCAAGTCGGCATCTTCTTTTTCTGTGGTTCCCTGTATGTCATGGCATTGGGCTTACCGCGTGGCCTAGGTGCAATTACCCCGATTGGTGGCGCATTGATGATTGCTGGTTGGTTGGTTCTGGCATGGAATGCCATGAAATATGCCAAGTAAACAACTAGAGATGAGCACAATGCAGATTTATTTAAACGGCGAACTACAGCATACCGAATGTAAAACCCTGCTTGAGCTGGTGCAAACCTTTGCACTTGAAGGCAAACGTTTTGCTGTTGAGCAAAATGAAAACATTATTAGTAAAAGTAAATTGGAACACACCCCAATTTGTGCAATGGATCGAATTGAAATTATTCATGCCGTCGGTGGCGGTTAATACGGAGTTCACATGCAAGACAGCCCTCTCATCATTGGTTCTAGATCATTTCAATCTCGTCTACTGGTGGGCACAGGTAAATATAAGGACCTGCAAGAAACCGATTTGGCCATTCAAGCCAGTGGCGCAGAAATCGTGACGGTTGCAATTCGTCGCGTCAATATTGGTCAGCATCCCGATCAACCAAACCTATTGTCCGTGGTCCCACCTGAAAAATACACGATTCTCCCGAATACAGCAGGCTGTTTTGATGCCAATAGTGCCGTGCGTACCTGTATGTTAGCGCGTGAGTTATTAGACGGTCATAACTTGGTCAAGCTTGAAGTATTGGGCGATGAAAAAACGCTGTATCCAAACATTACCGAAACATTGAAAGCGGCACGTACCTTGATTGACGATGGTTTTGAAATCATGGTCTATACTTCAGATGACCCAATTGTGGCGCAAGAGCTTGAAAGCATGGGCTGTGTTGCCATCATGCCTTTAGGCAGTTTGATTGGTTCGGGTCTAGGGATTTTAAATCCACACACGATTTCTATCATTAAAGAAAATGCCAAAGTTCCTGTGTTGGTGGATGCAGGTGTGGGAACGGCAAGCGATGCAGCCATTGCCATGGAACTCGGCTGTGATGGCGTGTTGATGAATACTGCGATTGCTGCCGCTCAACAGCCAATTTTAATGGCTTCTGCAATGAAAAAAGCAGTTGAAGCGGGTCGAGAAGCATTTCTCGCAGGCCGTATGCCTCGCAAACGTATGGCCAATGCAAGCTCACCAGAAACGGGTTATTTTTTTAAATAATCTATTGATCTGTGTTAAGTAATCAAAAAGGATTCTTCGGAGTCCTTTTTTATTTATTTCAACATAAGTCAGTATTTTATGCTGACTTAGCTTGTAGGGACATGCCGTCGTACTCTTTGATACACTCAATAATATCCATCTTCAAATATCTATAACCATATAAAAATGAGAGGAAACGATGCCCATGCAACAATGGATCAGACCAACACTCATAGTCAATGCCCTATTTTTTATAACACTCGCAAGCAATGCTTGGGCCAAAGCAGAGGCAAAACCTACTCTCAAAACGAGCTACCAAGCTTTTGTGCCAAAAAACTGGAAGGTTTTAGAAAAAGCCCAAGGCGATTTAAACCAAGAGGGTCAAGCGGACATTGCCCTGATTATTGAAGATACTAATCCTGAACATATCGTTAAAAATGATCGCTTAGGCAGTGATCTTCTCAATATCAATGAACGAAAGCTTTTGGTTTTATTGAAGCAGACTCAGGGTTATCAACTTGCAGCGACTAATACTACTTTGCCGACGGAAGGCGACCTAGAGTCCCCTTGCCTCGCAGATCCACTCGGTGAGACTGAAGCGTTAAGCATTCAAAAAGGCGTGCTCAAAGTTCATCTGCACTACTGGTTAAGCTGTGGTTCATGGTATGTGACCAATCACACGTATACCTTTCGATACCAAGACCGTGCATTTAAACTGATTGGTTATGATGTCGATGATTTCCACCGTGCATCGGGCGACATCACGGCACAAAGTATTAACTTTATGACAGGCAAAGTAAAAAATACGACAGGTGAAAATGAATTTGCTGAAACTACACAACCTGTCAAAGTTCAATGGTCAACACTCAAACAGCGCTACGCATTGAAACTCGAACAGGTTCAGTTCAATGAACCACTTGAGTTTAAATAGATAGAGCGAAGAAAAGCTTTATCAAACTCATATGCATCGCTTATTGCGCTTCTAAAATACGGATTTGCACCTGAGCAACTGCACCTTCCGTTGCTTGAGCATGTTGCTGCATATTAACACTGTGCATATGTGTTTCTAAATGCTGCATGCTTTCCCATTTTTCATAGATCATGATTGAAAACGGTACTTTGGTCTGTAATGCACTCTCAACAGAAGGATGATCAATATGCACGTCATAGAGATGGCAACCAGGCTCTTGTAAGACCTGCTCACGAATGTTGTTGAATGAATCAAGAACCGTTTTAAAATCTTGCTCTGAATGACAAATAATTTCAGCTATTACAGTTAACATCGTTGCCTCTCCGAATTAAGCAAAAACTTGCGTCAAATGGTTACGGTACTGCGCCATATAGGCTTCAACTTCAGGTGCTTTAATCACATCATTCACAATAAATGTCGGTAAGGTTTGCATTCCTAAGAACTGATTGGCTTTGTGAAAAGGTAAATAAACCCCGTCGACCCCAACCCCATGAAAAAATTGTTCAGTATCGTTAAATGCATCCATCGGTGCATTCCATGTCAACGACAGCATATAGTTTTTATCGTGAATCAGACCGCCTGAACCATATTTTTTTGAAGCATCTGCACGTGAGCGACCATCACTGGCATACAGACTACCATGCCCTTCGGTAAAGACATCATCAATATACTTTTTCACAGTCCACGGTGCACCCATCCACCAACCCGGCATTTGGTAAATCACGGTGTCTGCCCACAGAAATTTCTCCACTTCGGCTTTTGCATCATATTCGCTGTCAGCACGGGTCACTTGAACCTGATGTCCTAAGCCTGACAAGACCTCTTGCGCAAGTTCAGTCAAGGTATCGTTTAACTGGCCATTCGAGTGTGCAAAGGTTTTTGCACCGTTAATTAATAAAATATTTTTCATTGGAAGAACCTAGAAGCCAAAATCTATATAGGCACTATAGAGACTCTGTTCAGCGCTAAAAAGTAGTGAATCTGCAAAATATTATTGACTAAATATCAACAATAAATTTTAAAGTACAAAAAAAGCGCCTTTCGGCGCTTTTTCAATGCATTAAAATTAAGGAATTAGACCTTCATCTCGCATTGCAATTTGTACTGACTGACGTTCAGCCACTTTATTACGGATAAAGATAATATTTTTATACGGTGATAAATCATGTTCGATGCCATTTGACCAATTGGTGAGGACAAATAAATATGCATCCGCAGGGCCAAAATTATCATCGACCAAATAGTCATGATCCGACTCACCAATTTGTTTGTCGATATAACTAAGTAAACGATCAATCTCTGCATAGGCTTTTTCTTTGGCAGCAACATCTAATGGCGCACCGAAGAAAACAGCATAAGCATCGTGCAATTCAGAGTTTAAATAACCTAGCCATTCTAAAACTTTGGCACGCCCTAAGCCTGATGGCGGAATAAGATCTTGTTTTGGATCATGTTGTGCTAAAAATGGCAAAATGGCTACATTTTCAGTCAGAATCAAACCTGGATTAATTTCTAAAGC
>NZ_DKIK01000120.1:4312-5708 GCF_002454215.1 Acinetobacter sp. UBA6720 | reverse complement strand
GCACCCGGTGCATAATAAAGCTTCATATCTGATCCTTGTTATAACTCTATTCTCTGTTTTAAATGGCTTCTAACAAACTTTCAAGTGATCAAAACCTGTAAATTGCAAAAAAGCGTAAACGAAAAATCATTCGTTCGCCTATTGAATATTGTCTAATTCACATTTTTTTTCAAGTACAACAACACTGCAATTTGCAACAGAGTTGTTTTAACATAGCCCCCTTGACCCTAAAATGAATTTGATCTGTGATTAGCCTTAAAAAAGATGAATGGTTTTCTAACATTCGTACCGATGTTCTTGCTGGTTTAGTGGTAGGACTTGCTCTAATTCCCGAATCTATTGCTTTTTCAGCAATTGCAGGTGTAGACCCTCAAGTCGGACTGTATGCCTCCTTTTGTATCGCAGTGAGCATTGCTTTTTTTGGCGGTCGTCCAGCCATGATTTCAGCTGCTACAGGCGCGATGGCTCTACTCATGATCACGCTGGTCAAAGAGCATGGCCTACAGTATTTACTGGCGGCAACTATACTCACTGGTGTCATTCAGATCATTGCGGGTTATTTTAAAGTCGCCAAACTGATGCGTTTTGTGTCGCAGTCAGTGGTGTATGGGTTTTTAAATGCACTGGCAATTTTAATCTTCATGGCACAGCTTCCAGAACTCAGCCAAATGAATCACTGGGGCTATGCATTTGTTGCACTTGGCCTCGCTGTGATTTATCTGTTTCCTTATCTGCCTAAAGTGGGGAAAAGCATTCCCTCACCGCTTATTTGTATTCTTGTCCTGACCGCTTTGGCGCTGTTTTTCGGCACAGATATGCGTATGGTCAGTGACTTAGGTCATTTCCCCGATACTTTACCTATTTTTCTACTGCCTGATATTCCACTGACCTTTGAAACGCTGCAAATTGTCTTTCCTTACGCCATCACATTAGCGACCGTCGGTTTGCTTGAAAGCATGATGACCACTACAGTAGTGAACGAAGTCACAGGCACTGAAGGTGACCGTCATCAAGAATGTCGCGGACAAGGTATGGCAAATATTGTGAGCGGTTTTATGGGCGGTATGGCAGGTTGTGCCATGATTGGACAGTCTATGATTAATGTCAGCTCAGGTGCGCGTACTCGACTTTCAACCTTAGTGGCTGGTGTGTTTTTACTGTGTTTGGTGGTGTTTTTTAAAGACTGGCTGTCTTATATTCCAATGGCGGCATTGGTTGCCATTATGATCATGGTGGCATTTACAACCTTTCAATGGGACTCGGTTAAAAACATCGCTAAACACCCATTACAAAGTAATATGGTCATGTTGAGTGTCGTGATCATTGTCTTAGCCACACATAATCTTGCCTTGGGTGTCTTTGTCGGAGTTTTACTGTCCGCATTATTTTTCATCAA
>NZ_DKIK01000120.1:0-4185 GCF_002454215.1 Acinetobacter sp. UBA6720 | reverse complement strand
GGTCAAATTTTCTTTAGCAGCTCAGAGAAATTCTTTCAGTTTTTTGACTTTAACGAACATATTCAGAAGGTTGAAATTGAACTCAGCCATGCACATATTTGGGATATGACTTCAGTCCAAATGTTAAATGCTGTGGTTGAAAAGTTTGCAGCCCGCGGTGTAGTGGTCGAGGTGTTAGGCTTAAATGAAGCCAGCAGCACCCTCATTGACCGCATCAGCTCATAAAACTGAAACCCTAGATAATAATAAAAGGGCGATAACGCCCTTTTATTATTATCCATAAAGAGAGTTAAGGCTGATTCTTACGACGTCTTAGACTGCCATATAAGGCCAAACCAATTAACCCTAATGCAGACCACAGCCCTGTACTTCCCGCACTGGTTTTATCATCCTCATTAGCCACTGCATCGTTTAAGTCTAAATCCACAATCACAGGATCATGGTCAGAAGAGCGGTAAGCATCGTCTGCATAGAATGCAGCAATTTGCTCCTCAGTTTTATATTCTTCGTTATAGTCCAGTGCCGTCGGTTCATCCGCATTGATATGCCATGCAAATGCTTTTTTCACCAAAGGATAAAGTGTTGCATCGGCAATCGCATGGTCTAAATTGCCTGCGCCACCATAACCTTGGGCATTACTGGCTACACCGAAGACATAGCTATAAGCTGCTTTCCCCTGACCAATTTTTTCATCATTCAACAAGACTTTATAGTTGGCTTGTTCAAGCGCCAAAATTGGGTCTTCTTTGGCATAACTATTCATATCCCCCAACAGTAAGACATTTGGTTTACTCACCTGCGTTGGATTTTTTGCGACCCATTGCATTAACGCTTGCACTGCTTTAACGCGGGTTGGATTCCAACAGCCTTGACCATCGCCCTGATCTGCCTCTATCGAAGTTTTATCATCTGGACAGCTACCTTTAGACTTCAAATGGTTGGGAATAACTGTAAAAGTCTTCCCGCCAGATAAAGCTTGAAAGGTTTGTGCCATCGTGACACGATTTTTCTGACTCTGATCATCAAAGACCGCTGCGACATTGATTGGTTTGACCCGCTTAGCATTATAAATAATAGCAACAGCAATCGCATCGGTTCCGAGTTTGTCAGCATTTGGAGGTGTTACATATTTCCAATCGCTCCCTAGCGCTTGGGCTAAATATGCAACTGCACTACGCTCGCCATAACCATTGTTGGCAATTTCCATCAGACCATAAACATCTGCATCAATCGCTTTTAATGCACTGACAATTTTCTGATGTTGCTTTTTAAACTCAGCCTCAGAACTTGCACCACGTTCCGTCGGAAAACCTTGCGCCAAACCATTGTCATAATTCAGTACGTTAAATGCTGCAACACGAACTTGTTGTGTAGCCTTTGCTGGAACGCTTGCACGTGGGTTTGTCGCGTCTAAGACTTGCGGTGTTGTTGCATTAAGCACAGGTTGAATTCGCCATTGGTTATAACGGTATTCTAAAATGCCTTGTACATTTTGCAGTTGTGCACCTGTACGTAGGGTGTTTTTAGCACCAAAGGAAGTTGGCAACCACGGTGTTCTGTTCTGATTGTTGTAACCATCATCCAAAATCAGTTTAGAACGTAAATTTTGTTGTGCCAGTGCTTTGGCTTCGGTTGAGTTGGCAGGATATAAATTGGTTGGAATATATAAACGCGCAGGGCTTAAAGCCAACTGACCATAACGCCCATAGTCATAGTTTTCACTGACCGTTAGAGTTTGAGGAATATTGACCAACATACCCTGATAACGTTTTGGTGCATGTCCTGACATTTCAGTCAAATTATCAAAGGGCAAATTGATCGCCGTTGGCTTAACCCAGTCATGTGCCGAAGGATTACATACGTTAATACCGCTGCTTAAATCTTGAAGCTGCAGTTGGTTTTGATAGGTTTTCAGTTTGCCTTTGAAAATGACTTCCTGCCCCACTTGCCCACCTGTCACACTACTTGAAGAGGGAACATAAACAAACACCGCGTTGCTGGTATTGGCTTGGGCTTGAGCATCTGGGGTTTGGATAAAGAAACCTGAGAAACCATTGTTATAACGATAATCTGCCGTGATTACGCCTTTCACTACATATTCCACATCTTGCGATGCACTTTGCAATGTCGCAATTGGGGTCGCTGTCGTACTACAACTCACGCTGGTCAATGGTGGTGCCACTGTATTTCCAGCAAGATAACTGGAAAATGCATTTCGGTCTGACCATTTTTCCCATGCCGATGCCAAATCAAACGGTGCGGTAACGTCAATCCCTGCACTAGAAACATGATTACTTAATTGCGTACGTTTAAAGCTATTTTCCTTTGCAACACCACCCCATCCAGTGCTTGGCCTTTCCCCCACTGTACCAAAGCGGTCTATCGCAACGCCATTATGATAGAGCACCAAAGCGTCGTCACCATTGAAAGCTAAATTCGCCTGCTGTTGCACCGCATCGCCCAGCGCTTCTTTTAAAGCAGAATGCCCGACCAGATAATACCCCTTTGCTGCCAATTGCCCAGACAAACTCACTGTCAAATTTGCACTGGTCTCGCCATTTGCATATTGCTTGATCTGATATTCTGCCAAGTTGACCGTCGTCGGGTCTGGATTATAAATTTCCAACCCTTTCTTATTTTTGCTTCCATCTACATACTGACTAAATAATAGCTGTGCATACGCGGGAAAGGAACAACCTGCCAAAATCAGGCTCAGGCTTAATATCTGTGGCTTAAAATTCTTCATCATTTTTTATCAGTTGGTTAAATCGTATGGCAGGTTAATTTTTATTCGTTACATCGTGATTAATAAATGATGACAGTTTTTAGGCTAATCAAAATAGAGCGTGCTGAATTTGATAAATTCTGAGTAAAAAATTTGACTTGTCCTGCTCAGGACTTACAATACCGCTTTCGAATTTCTACATCTGCCAAAATTATGACGAATGATCAATTAGACCAGCAAGTCGTCGAGCTAGACAACTTAAATGAACACCGCGAAATTGTGACATTTATGCGTCGTTCATCTCCGCTGAACACCTCGCAACGCACTGCGCTTGAACAATATGGTCACATGATTTTGGAATACCCTGTAGGTGACTTACGCCAACAGTTTGAACATCCAGAACGCCCGCTCACAGTTGAAATTGGCTTTGGTATGGGACGTTCATTGGTCTTGATGGCGCAGGCCAACCCTGAACGTAACTATGTCGGGATTGAAGTGCATGTTCCAGGGATCGCACAATGTGTGTATGAAGCTGGAATTGCAGGTTTAACCAATCTTCGTCTGTTAGATGCAGATGCCATTCAAGTATTACGTGAAATGCCAGACAACAGCATCAACGCTGTGCAACTCTACTTCCCAGACCCATGGCAGAAAAAACGCCACTTCAAACGTCGTTTCGTTTCCCATGACCGTATGCCACTGGTTGAGCAAAAGTTGGAAATGGGTGGAACATTCCACGCAGCGACAGACTGGGAACCGTATGCAGAGTGGATGATTGATGTACTCGATAACCGTCCAAATCTTGAAAATATGGCAGGCAAAGGCAACAGCTACCCACGTCCAGACTGGCGTCCACAAACTAAATTTGAACGTCGTGGACTCGAAGAAGGTCATAAGATCAACGACTTCTTATTTAAGAAAATTAACTAAATTGTAGATCTTAAAAAAATAGGGCCGAAAGCCCTATTTTTATGCTTAAAATGTTAGAACACATGCCGAATTTCAACCGTTGGATCATGTTCATCCAAACGTTTTGCCAAAATATGTAAACGTCGTGTCGGCACTGCGGGAAACAAATGATGCTCCACATGATAAAACATGTTGTAGGTCACGACCCGTTTAAACTCATTGCGCACAGTACGCGCCATATACACATGATCTTCCGTATCATGATGCACCGTCCACACCGCAAAAAAAGCCGTCATGCATTGTCCAATCAACATGGCACTGACATGGTATTTTAAAATACTGATATCCAAGATCACAAAAACCAAAAACAATACCATGACGTTGGCAACCAGCTCAGCAGACATCCATTTTTTCTGGGTTTTAGTCCCAACCTCAAAGGCTTTTTTATGCAACATCCATGGAAAAATAGGGCCAAAAAGTAAAGCTTGCCACCACTTCATGGTTGCACTTTTCGCTTCAATATCTTCGTCCTGCATGCAATGCTGATGGTG
>NZ_DKIK01000180.1:0-18573 GCF_002454215.1 Acinetobacter sp. UBA6720 | reverse complement strand
GTACATCGCAGTCAGTGCTGATGGCAAAAAGGCGTGGGTCAGTTTGCAGGAAAACAATGCGATTGGGGTTTTAGACTTAGAAAAAAATCAATTTGTTGATCTTTTCCCGATGGGCTACAAAGACCATAGCTTGCCTGAAAATGCCTTAGATGGCAGTGACCGTGACTGTGCTATTGGTCAAGACTCGTTGGGGCGTAGTATTACAGAATGTGCAAAAGATGCAGGAATGATCAATATCCGCTCTTGGCCGGGACTATATGGCATGTATATGCCCGATGCCATTGCACAATATCAAGCCAAGGGTAAAACCTATTTGGTCACGGCCAATGAAGGGGATGCCCGTGAATGGTTAAAGGATGAAGCCAAATACTTTGAAGGCGCGGACTTAAATGCTGGTTATGCAGAAGAGATACGTATCAAACACTTGTTTAAAAAAGCAGGTTTTGATGCCAAAGGCGATTATGCAGCACATTTACGTCAGCTTGCGCCAGGTGTGAAAGGGGCAAAATTAAACCCAGAGGTGTTTAAACCTTGTCAAACGGCTGACGCAACAGAAGTCTGTGCGGACAATTTAATTAAAGACGCACAAATTGGACGTTTGACCATTAGTTGGACTCAAGGTTATCAAAAAGATCCACTGACAGGTCTGCCGAAGTTGGATGAAAATGGTCGTCTGACGTATGACAAATTATATGCTTATGGTGGTCGTTCGGTAAGTATTGTCGACCCTGAAACCAAGCAGATTGTGTGGGACTCGGGCAGTGAGTTTGAGCGAAAAATTGCGGAGTTGTTTCCACATCAATTTAATAGCAATCATGAAACATTTAAATTTGATGACCGTAGTGACAACAAAGGCCCTGAACCTGAAGGAGTGACTCTGGGTAAAATTGGTGAAAAGACCTTTGCCTTTATTGGACTTGAGCGTGCCAGTGGCATCATGGTCTATGACATTAGCAACCCGAATCAGGCTAAATTTGTTCAGTACCTGAACCATCGCAACACCACCGAAACAGAAGTCACGAAGCAAGGAGACCTTGGCCCAGAAGGTTTGATCTTTATCGCGGCGAAAAATTCACCAAATGCTCGACCTTTATTGGTAGTGGGGAATGAGGTCAGTGGTACGACGTCAGTTTATGAAGTAAAGCTAAATTAATAGCTTAGTTTAAATAAAGAGCACAGTGGTGCTCTTTTTTATGGCGCTACAAAAAATATATGACAATAATGTCATGAAAATGAAATAAAACCGTCATAATCTCTGCCAAAGCTTCAATGGCAGGCTGTTGGAAAGATTCTGCAAAAGGTTTGTTTTATGACAATCGAAATCTTGATGGTGATTGGCTTCTGTTTAGCAGCTTATTCTATCGTCGGAAATGATGTGCCACAGACATTAGGTACCTTTATTTCATCGAATGCACACCGCCCATGGTGGGTGCTTTGGCTCTTTATCAGCACCATTTTAGTTGTGGTTCTGATCTATGGTTGGTATGCATCAGGTGTGGGAGATGCCTCTTACGGTCGCTTAGAGACGATTCCATTTCCAGATAATGGGATTACGTGGCTGTATATCGTACCGCCAATTTTACTGTTGTTTTTGACCAAATACGGCATTCCTGTGAGTACCACTTTTTTGGTTTTAACCATTTTCTCGCCTGCAAGTTTGGGGTCGATGATGGTGAAGTCAATGATGGGCTATGCCGTGGCTTTTGTGGTTGCGATTATTGTCTATCGTTTTGTGATGCGACAAGTGGCAAAGTACTTTGCCAAAACCCGTCATGAAGAACCTTCCCATATTTGGATTGGGTTACAGTGGGTATCGACCGCTTTTTTGTGGAGCCAATGGCTGATTCAAGATTTGGCCAATATTTTTGTATACGTGCCACGCCAAGTTCCGTTGGCATTTTTGCTGTTTGCTATCACCATCTTTGTGGTGTTGTTGGCGCTGATTTTGTACCAACGTGGTGGGGCGATTCAAAAAATTGTTGATACTAAAACAGGTGTAACGGATATTCGTGCTGCAACGATTATTGACTTTATGTATGCCCTGATTTTGTTGGTCTTCAAGGAGTGGAGCAACATTCCAATGAGTACCACATGGGTATTCTTAGGTTTACTTGCAGGTCGTGAGTTTGCTATGTCGATGATTTTTGATGAGGTGAATAAGCACCGTACTTCGCGCAATGTCAGTAAAGATGCCATGAAGTTGATGTTTGGTTTAGCCATGTCGGTGATTTTGGCGACCACTTTGCCGTGGTTCTACAACTTTGTCACGAATTATGGTCAATAGACGAAGCTGTTAAAAAAGCGAGCCTTGAGCTCGCTTCTTTGTGTATGGAGAGTTTTGAGGTGTTTAAACAACTTTAAACCACAAAGCGCTTTGGGCTCCCCAAGTTTGCAATTGCTGAATAAATCTGTTCAGCATGGTTACACACAATGAGTTTGGCACGGTGCTGTGGAGGCAGAAAACCTTCTTGAACGGCATGATCAAGTTGGGCAATCAGTGCATTATAGAAACCATTGACGTTATAGAGCATCATGGGTTTTTGGTGTTGATTGAGTTGTCCCCATGTTGCCACTTCTAAAATTTCTTCAAAAGTGCCTAAGCCACCGGGTAGTGCGACAAAAGCACTTGCACGTTCAGCCATCAATGCTTTGCGTTCATGCATGGTTTGTACAATATGTAATTCAGTCAATTGGTTGTGTGCAATTTCATAATCCAGCATAAACTCAGGGATGACGCCAACAGCTTCCCCCCCATGAGCAATCATGGCATCTGCCACTTGTCCCATCAGACCAATACTCGCGCCTCCATAGACCAGTCCGAAACCATGGTTTGCTAGGCCTTGGGCTAGCGCAATTGCTTTTTCTTGATAAATCGGTTTGTTGCCTGACCGAGAGCCACAGTAAAGTGCGATCAAGGGTTGAGTGGTTTGAACGTTTGATTCAGTGTTGAGAGATGATATTTTTAATTCACTATTCATGGCGTATGTTTTTACCTTTTCTTTATCTACTTTTTCTCTCTTAGTTTAAGCAAGAAATGTGACAAATCACTGTATCTAATCGAACAATCAGGTAATAATTTGTTAAATCTCTAAAAAAACGACATTTTTAAAAAAGATGAATTTTATGTAGATCTTGCCTATACTGAGCTCTTGTTTCACAACACAAGAACGAACATGGGTAGTGGTAGTTGTCACTCAAGACATCTTCAGTTTTCCGAAAATAATTTACAGCGAGCAGTGCTGAATCTTCATTTTTATTCGCCTAATCATTATGCGCGTTATACATTCCTTCGACGGGGGCAGATCACATGATATTTGAATGGATGTCTGATCCTTCTGCATGGGTGGGCTTACTCACCTTGGTGGTGCTGGAAATTGTCCTCGGGATTGATAACCTCGTTTTTATTGCGATTTTGGCAGAAAAACTTCCTCCTGAACAACGTAATACAGCCCGTATCGTTGGTCTGATGTTAGCGCTGCTCATGCGCTTGGTTTTACTCGCGTCTATCGCTTGGGTGGTGACGCTGACTGAACCATTGTTCCATATCTTCGACCATCCATTCTCAGGGCGTGATCTGATTTTGCTGTTTGGTGGGGTGTTCTTGCTGTTTAAAGGGACGATGGAGTTACATGAACGCATCGACGCCAAAGTGATCCAAAAAGAAGAAAATCCTGCCAACGCCGTATTTTGGATGGTGATTGTCCAAATTGTGGTTTTGGATGCGGTATTTTCTTTAGACTCGGTGATTACTGCAGTCGGTATGGTCAAGCACCTGTCTGTAATGATGATTGCGGTGATTATCGCCGTGGGCATTATGCTGTGGGCATCCAAGGCCTTGATGGAATTCGTCAACAAACATCCGACCGTGGTGATTTTGTGTCTTGGCTTCCTGATGATGATCGGTTTCTCTTTGATTGTAGAAGGCTTTGGTTTCCATATTCCAAAAGGTTACCTCTATGCAGCCATTGGTTTCTCGGTGATTGTTGAATTTATCAACCAAACCATGCGCCGTAATCAAGAAAAAATGGTCACCACCACAGACCTTCGCTATAAAACTGCGTCTGCGGTACTGCGGATGTTGGGCGGTAAAAGTAGTGATCATGCTTCTGAGCCTGAAGATGTGTTGGCAACTCGCGCTTATGCGGATGAAGTATTTGATCCTGAAAATGGGGTCTATCACAGTGTTCTAGTACAAGGGGTGTTGGGTTTGTCTGAGCGTCCTGTGAAGTCCGTGATGACACCACGTCCAGAGTTGGAATGGATTGATTTAGAGGATGATGAAGCCTCGATCAAATCACAATTGCTCAGTATTACGCACTCACGTTTAATCGTAGCACGGGGCGAGCTAGACAACATTGCAGGTGTGGTATTGACCCATAAAGTTTTAAACGAATATATCGAAACGGGTGTCCTCGATTTTGATAAACATTTACGTGAACCTGTGATTGTGCATGAAAATGCGCAAGTCCTGATGGTGATGGAACAATTGCGTCAAGCCCCACTACAAATGGCTTTGGTTTTGAACGAATACGGCTCGATTGAAGGGATTGCCACCCCGATTGACGTATTAGAGGCGATTGCAGGGGAGTTCCCTGATGAAGATGCTGAAGACAATGTGGCTGAAAGTTTAGAAGATGGCAGCTTGATGCTCGATGGCTCAACCGATATTCGTCATGTGTCGTTATTGTTGGATCGTGATTTGGTCGATGAGTCCGATCAGTACTCAACCTTGTCAGGCTATATCCTCTTTCATTTAGGTCGTTTACCTGAAAATGGCTCTAGCCTTGTAGCAGATGGTTGCATTTTTGAAGTGGTGACGATGGATGGGCACAAAATTGAAAAAGTGCATGTAATTCCACAGTCAGATCTGCACAAAGAATCATCTTAAAACCCGTCCTCAAACTGGGGTGAACAGGTTAAAATAGCTCGCAATGTCGAGCTATTTTTTTTATGGAAAATCATGAGCCATATTGAGTGTCCGTGTGGGCAAGGAGAATATGTACAGTGCTGTCAGCCTTTGCATTTGGGACAAAGTCATGCGCAGACAGCTGTCCAATTGATGCGCTCACGCTATAGTGCTTTTGCCAAACAGCAAATTGATTACATTGTGCAAACCACAGCGTTGGGACAGCAACAAGCACTCGATATTGTAGCAATAGCGGAGTGGAGTCGAAGCAACCAATGGTTAAAGTTAGACGTCGTAAACGCCAATGAGAAACTCGATAAAAACCACGCCATGGTCGAGTTTAAAGCGCATTATCATGATGGAAAATCACCACAGATACATCATGAAATTTCACATTTTGTGAAACATGCTGAGGCATGGTATTTTTTAGATCCGACCACTGAAATGCAAATCACCATGAAACAAGCGTGCATTTGCGGTTCAGGGAAAAAATTTAAACAATGTTGTGCACAATTTTTATAATTTTCAGAAAATTTGGCTTAGAATAGCGCGCATCAATTAGCCTATATGGAATCCAGGCGATGTTACTCACTGTTATTTATATTATAGCGATCACGGCAGAGGCGATGACTGGTGCACTGTCAGCGGGTCGGCGTAGTATGGATTGGTTTGGTGTGGTGATTATTGCCTGTGTCACAGCACTGGGCGGTGGTTCTGTTCGTGATGTGTTATTGGGACATTATCCGCTGACCTGGGTCAAGCATCCTGAATATTTGATGCTGACGTGTTTTGCCGCTTTTATTACGATTTTGATTGCCAAGTGGATGCGTCATTTACGCAATATTTTCTTGGTGCTCGATGCTCTGGGCCTGATCGGTTTTACCATCATCGGCTGTCAAATTGCCTTAGAAATGGGACATGGTTTTGTGGTGTCTGCGGTTGCTGGAGTTCTTACAGGAGTCTCGGGCGGTATCTTGCGTGATATTTTGTGTAATGACGTGCCTTTGGTGTTCCGCCGTGAACTGTATGCCAGTATTTCTTTTGTCGCAGTGATTTTCTATTGGGGTTGCATTCAACTCGGTTTGTCGCTTGAGCTGACCGTGATTTCGACTTTGATCTTTGGTTTTAGCTTACGTTTAATTGCAATTTACTTTGGTTTAGAAATGCCGAAATTCATTTATCAAGATGATGATGAACAGTCTGCTTCTTCCAAAGATGCTAGCTAAAACAAGGGATATCAAACTGTCCCTTGTCCCCAAAAAAAGCACATAATGATAAAGCCTGTTGAGAAAGCAGCCCGCTATCCTTTTTCCGCTTTAGAGGTCAAGCTATGGATTTAGTTTCCCGTATACAACGTTTACCGATCGGTAAATTCCACTACACCTTGTTATGGGTGATTGGCTTGGGCTGGATGTTCGATGCCATGGACACGGGGCTGATTTCTTTTATTTTGGCGAAAATGGCTGAAGACTGGCACATGAGCCCAACTGAGAAAGGTTGGGTCGTCTCAATAGGCTTTGTCGGAATGGCGATTGGTGCGGTGTGTTCAGGGGGCTTGGCCGACCGTATCGGACGTAAAACGGTTTTTGCTGCAACATTAGTGATTTATAGTTTGGCGACGGCAGCCTGTGCTTTTGCTCCCAACTTAACGTGGCTATTGCTGTTTCGTTTTATTGTGGGTCTTGGTTTGGGTGGACAGTTGCCAGTAGCAGTGACCTTGGTCAGTGAGTATATTCCTGCACAGGTACGTGGGCGTTTTATTGTTCTGCTAGAGAGTTTTTGGGGCTTAGGTTGGCTCTGTGCTGCCTTAGTGGCGTATTTTGTGATTCCAAAGTTTGGCTGGCACATGGCTTTTTTGATGGGTGGGATTCCTGCACTGTATGCCATTGTCATTTGGTTCAAAGTGCCTGAGTCGATTCCTTATCTCATCAACCGTGGTCGAATTGTAGAAGCGCACGCTTTGGTGCAGCAGATTGAACGTCAATGTGGCGTTGAAGTCGTTGAACATATCATTGTCAAACCTGTGGCAGAAAAAAAGAATGTGTCTTTTACTCAGCTTTGGTCGGGTGCATTTGCACGTAGAACCTTGATGTTATGGCTGATTTGGTTTGGCATTGTGTACTCTTATTATGGCATCTTTACGTGGTTGCCAAGTTTGCTGGTGAAGCAGGGGTATAGCATTGTTCAGTCTTTTGAATACGTACTGGTGATGATTTTGGCACAGCTTCCAGGCTATGTGGCCGCAGCATGGCTGGTCGAAAAACTTGGACGTAAAGCAACCTTAGCTGGTTTTATTGGCATGTGTGCAGTTTCGGCTTATTTCTTTGGTCAAGCGGACACCGTGAGCATGATCATGTTCTGGGGCTGTCTGATGTCATTCTTTAATCTCGGCGCATGGGGTGTTTTGTATACCTACACTCCAGAGCAATATCCAACCAATATTCGGGCTTTTGGTTCGGGCTGGGCATCGGCCATTGGTCGTATGGGTGGCATTGTCGCACCGATGGTGGTGACGCATATGATGGTCATGAGCAATGGTTTTAGTGCAATCTTTATAATGTTTACCGCAGTACTGCTTGCGGTGGCAGCGGTGATTTTGATTTTGGGTGAAGAAACCAAAGGTAAAACATTGGAAGAGATTGGTTTGTAAAATGTACAGACTGAAGATAGAGGGATGTGTTTTAGTCTCTTGATCTTCAGGAACAATCAAACCGTATGCGCGAGCAGAATTGAAACTTTTCTGTTAACACAATATCTTTGAAACGTGGGACTAGCGAAGTATCAAATTCCGGTTAAAGACAGCTCGCATATCAAGTTGAAAGTGTGTGATTGGTGATGTACTCGATCATCATATTCAATGTCATGACATAAGCGTAGAGGGTGTGTAGTTACTCTATTTCAATCTTAAATAGGAGCAAGATAGGAACTTCGAAATAATTAGTTGCTCATTTTAAAAAAAATGGATAATTTTACGACATTAGGAACATCTAAAGACGCAATTTGTCGTAGTGGTGTACGCTTTCACTTGTATAGGCTGAGCCTGCGACATAGCATAAGAACTTAAACAAAAAACGATTAATTAGGATGACAGGTTGTTATGACAAGCCTTGCGCATCAAGCGACAGAAAACCGTTCCGTAGCAGAATTTACTGAACAAGCCTATCTCAATTACGCCATGTACGTGATCATGGATCGTGCCTTACCTCATATCAGCGATGGTTTAAAACCTGTACAACGCCGTATTGTGTATGCCATGAGTGAATTGGGGCTAAAACATAGCGGTAAACCCAAAAAATCTGCGCGTACCGTTGGTGATGTGCTCGGTAAGTATCACCCACATGGTGATTCGGCCTGCTATGAAGCGATGGTGCTGATGGCACAGCCTTTTAGTTATCGTTATCCGTTTATTGAAGGTCAAGGTAACTGGGGGTCGCCCGATGACCCGAAATCGTTCGCAGCGATGCGTTATACCGAAGCCAAATTATCTCAGTATAGTGAAGTACTGTTGTCTGAGTTGGGACAGGGGACTTGTGACTGGCAGGACAACTTTGATGGTTCGATGAAAGAGCCAGTGACTTTACCTGCACGTATTCCGAATATTTTGTTAAACGGTACCACAGGTATTGCAGTAGGCATGGCTACGGACATTCCTCCACACAACCTGCGTGAAGTCGTAAAAGGCACCATTGCCTTAATTCGTAATCCAAATTTAAGTGATGACAAAGTTGCAGAATACATTCCTGCACCAGATTTGCCGACCAAAGCTGAAATTATTACGCCACCTGAAGAGCTATTAAAAATACAAAGCACAGGTCGGGGCAGTTACCGTATGCGTTCGGTGTATAGCATCGAAAAAAATGAAATTGTGATCACGGACTTGCCTTATCAAGTTTCAGGCTCGAAGGTCATTTCGCAAATTGCAGATCAAATGCAGGCGAAAAAACTGCCTTTGGTGAGTGATGTACGTGATGAATCCGACCATCAAAACCCAACCCGCTTGGTGATTGTACTGCGCTCAAATCGGATTGATGCTGAAGCGGTGATGAGCCACCTTTTTGCAACAACCGATTTAGAGTCGAGCTATCGTGTCAATATGAACATGATTGGTGCGGATGGCCGTCCACAAGTGAAATCAATTCGTCGTATTTTGCTGGAATGGATTGAAATTCGAAAGGAAACCGTTACCCGTCGTTTGCAATATCACCTGAATAAAATTGAAAAGCGCTTACATATTTTGGGTGGTTTGATTATTGCCTATCTAAATATTGATGAAGTGATTCGTATTATTCGTGAAGAAGAGCATCCCAAAGCAGAGTTGATGTCACGTTTTAATATTGATGACATTCAGGCCGAAGCTATTTTAGAACTCAAGTTGCGTCATTTGGCTAGACTTGAAGAAATGGAAATGCGCCGTGAGCAAGAAGAGTTAGAAGCCAAAGCTGCATTGATTCGTGAACAATTGGCCAATCCTGAGTCTTTAAAAGCTTTGATTATCAATGAACTTAAAGATGATGCGAAAAAATTTGGTGATGACCGCCGTTCGCCAATCGTACATCGTGCAGAAGCAACAGCGATGAGTGAGCAGGACTTTATGCCTGCGGATCCTGTGACGGTGGTGTTATCTGAAGCGGGATGGATTCGTTCGGCCAAAGGTCATGATGTAGACGCAGAGAACTTAAATTTCCGTGCCGGCGATCAATATCTCAGTCATGCGCAAGGAAAATCTAATCAGCGCGTGTATGTATTGGATGAGTCAGGGCGTAGTTATGCCCTAGCCATAGCGAGCCTACCGTCCGCACGGGGTCTGGGAGAACCGTTGAGTTCAAAATTATCGCCAGCCAGTGGTGTAGGTTTTAAGCAAATTTTTATTGCTGAAGATGAAGCTGAAGTTGTGGCTCTGAGCAGTAAAGGCTACGGTTTTAAAACACAGGCAAAACAGTTAGATACCAATGCAAAAGCGGGTAAAGCCTTCCTAACTTTACCTGAAAAAGCCACAGTCATGCCGTTGACTAGTGTTGATCAAGCCACCCATTTGGCGTTATTGACCTCAACGGGTCGTTTGTTGATTTTAGAGTTGTCAGAGTTGCCTATTTTAAATAAAGGTAAAGGTAATAAATTGATACAACTTGAAGAGAAAGATCAAATTGTATTCATGACAAGATTAACGCTAGATGAAATACTGCAAGTCGTTGCAGGACAGCAGCAATTAAAATTGAAGGGCGATGATTTAGAAAAATATGTGGGTAAACGGGCATCCAAAGGGCAGTTATTACCACGTGGTTATCAAAAAGCAAATAAACTGTTAGTTCAGAGATAAAACTAGCATCCATTGATCAAAATACGTTATATATGGTATGTATGCGGGAAATGGATGCAATATTAAGCAACACAAGTTAAATAAAGAGCGCTTAATATTGAGAACAACAGCTGAGAATTTAAGGATTACTGATAGGAGAATCGGGCGATATGGAAAAGATTTGGTTCGCAGAATACCAAAAAACGGGGATTCCAGAGACTGTAGAATTGCCACCAGAAAATACGTCATTGGTTGATGTATTTGAAAGAAATTTCCAAAAATTTGGCTCACGAGATGCCTTTATCTTTATGGATAAAGTATTGACTTTTAGTGAGTTAGAAGAGGCAAGTCGTAAATTTGCAACCTATTTGCAAAGTTTAGGTCTTGCAAAAGGTTCACGTGTCGCTGTGATGATGCCAAACGTTCTTCAGTATCCTATCGTTGCTTTGGGTGTCTTCCGTGCGGGCTTAGTACTGGTCAACGTCAACCCACTGTATACCGCGCGCGAGCTTGAACATCAGTTAAATGACTCAGGCTCAGAAGTTCTTGTTATTATTGAGAATTTCGCATCTGTTTACCAAACAATTAATGGTAAAACGCCTGTTAAACATGTCGTGATTGCCTCTGTAGGTGACATGTTGGGTGCATTAAAAGGCACACTGGTGAACTTTGTATTACGTTCAGTACGTAAGCAAATTCCAGCATGGAATATTCCAGGTCATATTCGCTTTAATGCTGCTATGTCTAAAGTCAGTGCAAGCAATTATAAGCGTCCGAACTTAACGTTAAGTGACACCGCAGTGCTTCAGTATACTGGCGGCACTACAGGGGTGTCTAAAGGTGCAGAACTGACGCATCGCAACCTTGTAGCGAACATGTTGCAATGTGATGGTATTTTCCAAAGTAAATTTGGCGCACAAGATGGTCAGCCCGATGACCGTATTTTCTGTGCCTTACCGCTTTATCACATTTTTGCGTTCATGGTTTGTGCTATGTACGGTATGTACAAAGGTCAAGCCAATGTTCTCATTCCAAACCCACGTGATTTACCTGGGGTAATGAAAGAATTACGTAAGTATCAACCATCGTTCTTCCCAGCAGTGAATACTTTATTCAATGCTTTGGTGAACAACGAAGAGTTTAAACAACTTGACCACAGCAAATTAAAAATGGCAATGGGCGGTGGTATGGCGGTTCTTCCTTCTACCGCTGAAGCATGGAAGCGAATTACTGGAACCAACATTATCGAAGGTTATGGTCTATCTGAAACTTCGCCTGTTGCAACGGCAAATCCACCTGCATCTGAAGAATTCAGTGGCACAATTGGTATTCCATTGCCATTAACTGAAGTTGCGATTTTGGATGATGATGGCAACGAAGTTGTACTGGGTGAACAAGGTGAAATTTCAATCCGTGGTCCGCAGGTGATGCGTGGTTACTGGAACCGCCCAGATGAAACCGCTAAAGTGATGACTGAAGATGGTTTCTTCCGTACAGGTGATATCGGTGTGATGGATCCTCGTGGCTACATAAAAATTGTAGACCGTAAAAAAGACATGATTTTGGTATCAGGCTTCAACGTTTATCCTTCGGAAATTGAAGAAGTGGTTGCAAAACATCCTAAAGTCTTGGAAGTTGCAGCAATTGGTGTGCCAGATGAAAAATCAGGTGAAGTGCCAAAACTATTTGTGGTGAAAAAAGATCCATCTTTAACCACAGAAGAAGTTCTGGCATTTGCTAAAGAAAACTTAACAGGGTACAAACGCCCGCGTTATGTTGAATTTATGGATGAATTACCAAAATCAAACGTAGGTAAAATCTTACGTAAAGATTTGCGTAAAACAGCATAAGTTGAGTTCTAAAAAAAGCGCCGAATGGCGCTTTTTTTTCTATTTATATTTTTAGTTTTTCATTAGCCAACGGTCGATATAGGGACGGCCAATACCCAAAATACCGATAAAGGTCAACATGGTGCCACACTGGCGACTAAAGGCTGGGAATGCAAATGTGCCATAGCTAAGTACATTGTCGATGAAGCAATAGATAGTGACAGCAATCAGCCAATACCAAAGTGTTTGGCGTCTAATCCCAACCATCCAAAATGCGATAATCAGCATAATCAATGTACCGATTGTTGAGCCGATATTCATATTGGCACAAATAACCGTCAGTAGAAAAGCTGTGATGGGGAGAACAATTTTTAAAACACGATCCACTTGGCGTTGATGTTGACGCTGAATGTCGAGTACGTCGAACATTTCTTTTTGATCTGGGCTAGCCATAGTGGGTCTCATCGGGAAATTATAAAAACACTATAATTTAACCAAATTTATCTTTGGAATGCCATGCTATGATAGCCTTCGAAATGATCTTGATGAGAAAAAACCAATGCAAAGCATTAGCGGGATTATTTATCTCATTTTAGTTGCTTGTTTACTGCCATATGTATTTACCGTTATTGCTAAAAAGTCGGCAGGATTTCGTGCTAAAGATAACCAACACCCTCGCGAATTTCTAGCTAAAACCACAGGTCTAGCCGCGCGTGCCAATGCGGTACAGCAAAATAGCTTTGAAGGTCTACCTTTATTTATTGCTGCGATTTTAATGGCTGAATATATGGTAATTCCACAAGTGGTCACTATGACTTTTGGTATCGCTTATCTTGTTCTGCGTGTGTTGTATGGCATTTGCTATTTGGTCAATTGGGCAACGCTACGTACGATCATTTGGTTATTATCATTGCTTTGTCCGATTTGTTTATTGCTTTTGGTGATTAAGTTGACGACGGGTTAACGTATGAAACATACATATTTTCACCCAGTGAATGTATAATCGCCGAAATATTTTTTCTGAAAACCCGTTATAATCAATGTGGTTTTTAAAAGATTTAACTTGTTAAAGAGTGATGTTATGAGCTACAGCAATATCCCAGCGGGTAAAGATGCACCGAACGATATCTACGTGATCATCGAAATTCCTGCAAATGCAGCACCAATCAAATATGAAATTGATAAAGATTCGGATGCGCTTTTTGTAGATCGTTTCATGGGTACAGCAATGTTCTACCCTGCGAACTATGGTTATGTACCAAACACGTTGTCTGAAGATGGTGACCCATTAGACGTACTTGTTGTGACTCCTCATCCTGTAGAGCCAGGTTCTGTAATTCGTTGCCGTCCAGTAGGCAAACTGAATATGGAAGATGATGGTGGTATTGATGCGAAATTGATTGCAGTACCACACGACAAATTAACACCAATTTATAAAGATGTGAAAGAATATACAGACCTTCCACCTTTACTGATTCAACAAGTTGAGCACTTCTTTGCGCACTATAAAGACTTAGAGCCAGGGAAATGGGTTAAATTAACAGGTTGGGAAGGTTCTGAAGTTGCTAAGGAAGAAGTGCTTAAAGCAATCGAAGCAGCAAAATAATCCTGTCTGTGATGCCTCAATTGAATCGTGTTTGAGTGATGGCTTCAATAAAAAACCTGCACAATGTGCAGGTTTTTTTATTAGGTTAGTTTTTCCGTAGAAATTAGAAGAATTTCACAGGAATGTCTAACCAAATACGCCATTCGTTGGTGTCACCAAAGTAGTAATCTTTTGCGTAAGCATCGTCATTACGATAGTGAGAATAACGTAAACGTAAGCTTGCATCTTTAGCAAAACCAGATTGAACTGTATATTTCACTTGGTTAAAGAGTTCGCTTTCTTTCGCATTGTCATCAGTTGCTGTATCAATATCCCAACCATAAACATACGCAGTGGTCCAGCTGAGACCAGGCACACCGTAATTTGCAAAGTCTAGGCTATATTGAACTTGAACAGATTTTTCACCACGACCATTAAAGTCTGAAAGGTAAGAGTTTGGCAGGTAAACACTTTGGAAGCCATCCGCATTTTCACCGTAGGCATAGCCTGAGTTACCTGTGCTTTGTTGGTAAGCCAGCATCACATTATGCGCACCTTGGTTATAAGTACCCGATAATGCCCAAATGTTATTACTGCGGTTATTAGAGTTTTCATCTAAATCAGGACGTTGAGAAGATACAGAAGCACCTTTGTCCCATTCAGTGTGGTAACCGCTGAAGTCATAGGTTAAAGAGCTGTTGTTTGCCAAAGCTTGCTTATAGTTGGCATTTACATAATGGCGTTCAAGAGCATTCTTGCTGTCTAAGCCATAATAAGATGCATTTAAATTGTCATCAAATTTGTACTTAGCTCCCCAAACAATTGCACGATCAAGACCATTGCCATTGACGTCAGCATCAGTTTTGATTTGATCAGACATTTGGTTCTTAGTAAATTTACCAGCAACAATTTCAAGATTCTTGACTTCGTGGCTAGTTAATAAAGTACCTGTAAAATATTCAGGAACCATACGTCCAGTATTACTTGCAAGAACAGGTAGGTCGAGTACTTGAGTACCGTAACGCACTTCTGTGTTTGAGATACGTGCTTTTACAATACCACCACCACGACCCCAGTGATCGTAAGCAGAACCATCGTCATGCTCAGGAATCATTTGGTTGCCCGCGTTTTTATTTTCACCTAGCTTGAATGAACCATCTCCGATGACACCAACACCAAAGCCAACGATACCTTGAGTATAACCAGACTCAATTTTAACCATTGCTGATTGAGCCGCTGAACTTGTATCAGGTACACCATTTTTCTTGTCACGGGTTAAGTAACCTGTACGGAATAAAACTGATCCTTCAGCGTCTTCTACGAAACCTTTAGATTCGCTTTGCTCACTTGCAAAAGCTGTTGATATAAGTGCAGTTTGAACTAAAACTGCTAATGCTAATTTTTTTGTGTTTTGCATTGGGGAGCGAACCTTATACAAATTGGATGGAAAGAGAGCAATAATTGTATAAGTAATCGCAGAAAAATTGTCATTTTTCTTTAATATATTCAACTAAAGTAATGCACTTTTTTGTAAGTGATATGTTCTAAATATTTTATTTTTAGTTAAAATACTCTGTTTTTTAAAATAACTCTTTATAAAACATTTAATTATTTTTCTTTTCTTAATTCTCTATTCTGATATAGATCGAAGAATATAATATATAGATCGTCCAGTCGCTTTGCCTTTTAAACAAAGGCTTTGTTTGATTTTTATCCAATCAAATACTACAAATATAGAAAATATAAAAATGAATGTGTAAGCATTTATGTTGTTCTTTTTCATATAAATTTTACCAATTATTAAAAAACCGTTTTAAAATTTATGCATAGCGAATCTTTGAAAGATTTTTTTTAGTTAAATTTGAGAGTTTAAATGCATAAAGATTCACATAAAGTTGCACTGTTTTTTGGTTTGATCTTTAGCAGTACGGTGACAATGGCGAGTGATGAACAAAAAGAAAGTTCAAAAAATAAGGTCAGCGGAGGCCTTGCTGTGATGAGTCAGTATATCTATCGTGGTGGTGTTGAGAATGATAACCCAGCTGTACAAGTGGGGCTTGAATATGCAGATGCCTCGGGGGTATATGTCGGGTATTGGGGGTCTACACTCAATTATGATGCAGCAGATGCCAGTAAGGATCACGGCTTTGAACATGACTTCTATATTGGCTATGCAGGAAGCTTGAGTCCTGATCTAAGCTATCGTTCACATATTGTCACTTATTTATATAATGATGGTGGCTCTGTTTCGAGTGAAGATGGCTCACAGCGCAGAAACACTACAGGTGCAGAATGGGTGAGTAATCTTTCGTATCAAGATTTTGTTTTAGGTGTCAGCATAGCATTGGCTAATGTAAGTTATGCCAATGCAGGAGATACTTATTTAAATCTGACGCACCATTATATACTTCCACACGACATTAGCTTCAACAGCTCTTTAGGGGTATCGCTTTATCAGCATGGCAACGATGTGATGTTCTCCACTGAGCGACGCTTAACTTTAAATGAAATTCGACTAGGTTTGACTAAACCTATTGCAAATACAGGTTTTGAGCTGTCTGCTGATTATATTTATGGGGTATATGACCGAGCAGGAAATGATTTAGATCATCATGTAGTGTTAGGGTTAGCCTATAATTTCTAATATTTTCTGATTAGAAGTGCATCAGCTTATATCATGCTGGTGCACTTTTTTTATGCATTTAAAAAGAGCAAGTATAAAAGCTGGGTTCAAAATAGCGCATATTGTAAACAATTATGTTGAGCTAAATTAAATTACATAAATTAACAGCGAATGTTATTGGCCATAAAAGGCAGATGGTGTTTAATTTTTTTTATTCTTAATAAATTTTTATAAAACAAATAATTATTCTATTTTTTATGAGAGTGTAACTGGTTTTAATTTGAGTTTGGCATAGCTATTGCTAATTCCTACATGAGTTTATCGAAATAACCAAAAAAACGTCGGATACGATGTAGGGGAATCAAACAATGAAATTTGCACTTAAAGCATTATCTTTAGCTGTAGTGGCTTCAGCTTCTACATTCACTTTCGCAGATGACGAACCAGCACTACCGTTTGGTTTCTCTTTTAGCGGAAGCGCTGCTGTAACAACCGACTATCGTTTCCGTGGTTTAACTCAAACCCAAAATGATCCGGCGGTACAAGCGGGCTTTACTTTGGCACATGAATCAGGCGTGTATTTGGGCCTTTGGGGTTCAAATGTTGATTTTGGTGAAGGTTCACCGAGCTTAGAACTCGATCCATCAATTGGTTTTGCAACCACCTTAGAGAGTTTTGCTAGCAAGCCTGTACTTGATGTGGGCATGGTGTACTACAACTACCCAAGTGCAGATGATCTGAACTGGTTAGAGTTTTATGGCAAATTAACCTTTGCGAGTGTCTTTACTGAAGGTGATAGCTTACTGACCAATATAAACTATACCAATGACTATATTGCAGAAGATACAGACAGTTGGAACATCAATGCAGGTTATGCAATTCCATTTGGTTCAACAGGCTTTGGTGGTGTAGCGAATGTGGGTTATACCGTGGTAAGTGATGAAGATAAATATTCATTCAATGGTGATGATAACTATGTAGATTGGAAAGTGGGCGTGACCTATGCATTCAAATCTATCTCTGGTGCAACAGCAGAGTTAGCAGCAGTAGGTACCAATATTGATACCGATGATCTAGATCATGCTACAGCACGTGGTGTAGAAACAGGTGCAGTGTTTACCTTGACTAAAACTTTCTAAGTTTTAATCCCTTCAAAAACCCTCTAGTCCTAAGGACTAGAGGGTTTTTTTATATGAAGTTGGGTGATTTTTAGGCATTTTGCTGTCGGTAAGACAGCGCTTCGGTTAAATGTGTTGTTTGGATATGCTCTGACTCAGCCAAGTCTGCAATGGTTCGAGCTACTCTTAAAATACGATGATAACCACGGGCAGATAAGTTCAGACGTTGCTGTGCTTTTTCAAAGATAAGAGTAGTTGCTGTATCTAGTAGAGCAAACTGTTCGAGTTGTTTGGGTGATAATGCCATGTTGAGACAGGTTTGGCGCTGGATTTGTCTTTCATAAGCTTGAATGACCCGCTCGCGAACGGTCGCTGAGTTTTCAACAACCTGTGTGTCCTGTAGCTCTGAGGCATGCAATGGTGGCACATCAATATGCAAATCAATACGGTCTAATAATGGGCCAGAAATACGGTTTTGATAGCGTTTTATGGCTTCTGCTGAACATTGGCAACGACTATCTTGATTAAAAGCATAACCACATGGGCAAGGGTTCATTGCTGCAATTAATTGAAAATTTGCAGGAAAGGTAATTTGCCGCGAAGCACGAGAAATCACAATTTCTTTGGACTCAATGGGTTGCCTTAGAACCTCCAAAACTTTTCGATCAAATTCAGGTAGTTCATCTAAAAACAGCACGCCTTTATGTGCCAATGTAATTTCACCAGGTTTGGGTTGCGACCCGCTGTCATTTACAAAGAACTATGCGACAATATAAGGTAGGGTCAAAGACTTAGATTACCTTTTACAAAGAATTATGCGATAAATTTTATAAAGAACTATGCAACGGAACTCAGAATGAACAATCAATCATGCGACACCGTTAACATCGTACCAGCTCGAAGAAAAATTGGTAATACACGAATTAGTGTATCTGGTTTATACCCTTTTAAAAAAGAGTCCGCAGTGGCCTTTGAATCAACGCTGGAACGGGATTTCCTTATTCGATTAGAGGTTGACCCCAATGTTCTCGCTGTTGAGTCTCAACCCTTTACCATTGAGTATTTTGATAATGGACAGAAACGAGTTTATACCCCTGACTTTCTCGTAACTTATAAGCATGATGATTTTCTTCCATTTATTGCACCTAAACTGGTTGAAGTAAAACCTACAGATGAATTGCAACTAAACTTACATCTATGGAAAGCTAGATATCGT
>NZ_DKIK01000006.1:29550-30662 GCF_002454215.1 Acinetobacter sp. UBA6720 | reverse complement strand
ATGTTTGATGTTCGCTACGTGTTTTAGCGATAATTTGTTGTGTATCACTATTAGGTGTTACACCCATGAAACGTATGTTGATTAATGCAACACATGCCGAAGAAATTCGCGTTGCACTTGTCACTGGGCAGCGTCTTTACGATTTTGACTTAGAGAATCGTACCCGTGAACAAAAAAAATCTAATATCTATAAAGGTCACGTGACTCGTGTTGAACCTTCTTTAGAAGCTGTGTTTGTCGAATATGGTGCAGGACGTCAAGGCTTCTTGTCTATGCGCGAAATCGCAAACTCATATTATCAAGCAGACCCACGCCAAACTTCAAACATTCGCGAATTGATTACTGAAGGCACAGAGCTTTTGGTTCAAGTTGAGAAAGAAGAACGTGGCAACAAAGGGGCTGCCCTTTCTACCTTCATCTCTTTAGCGGGTCGCTATTTGGTACTCATGCCAAATAATCCAAAAGGTGGTGGTATTAGTCGTCAAATTTCAGGTTCTGTGCGTGACGAACTGAAAGAAATGTTGGCTTCACTCAATGTTCCACGTGGTATGAGCGTAATTGTTCGTACCGCAGGGATTGGGCGTTCTCAAGAAGAACTACAGCTTGACCTACAACACTTACTCGATCTTTGGGCACAAATCCAAAACACAGCAAGTTCTGGTCCATCACCAATGTTGGTTCATCAGGAAGCGGGCGTGGTGACACGTGCGATTCGTGATTATTTACGTGATGATGTTGCTGAAATCTTAATTGACTCAGAACAAGCCTATAACGAAGCGTATAACTTCGTGAAAGCAGTGATGCCTCGTCAAATCGACAAGTTAAAAACCTATACCTTGAATGAACCGTTATTTGCTCATTTTGGTATCGAAAGCCAAATTCAAACAGCTTATGAACGTGAAGTGAAGTTGCCTTCTGGTGGTTCAATCGTGATTGACCAAACAGAAGCTTTGGTTTCTATTGATATTAACTCTGCAAAATCAACCCGTGGTAGTGACGTTGAAGATACAGCGCTCAATACCAATCTTGAAGCAGCAGAAGAAATTGCACGTCAACTGCGTTTACGCGACATTGGTGGTTTAGTTGTCATCGACTTTATCGACATGACCAAA
>NZ_DKIK01000006.1:24949-29500 GCF_002454215.1 Acinetobacter sp. UBA6720 | reverse complement strand
TTTATCGACATGACCAAAGACCGCAACCAACGTATGGTTGAGGCGAAACTTCGCGAAGCAACACAAAGCGACCGTGCCCGTATCCAATTCGGTCAATTGTCTCGTTTTGGCTTGATGGAAATGAGCCGTCAACGTCTACGCCCTTCGCTTGAAGAAGCAACAGGTTATGTCTGCCCGCGCTGTCATGGCACAGGTATGGTTCGTGATCTACGTTCACTTTCACTTTCAATCATGCGTAAAGTCGAAGAAATTGCACTACGTGAACGTCATGGCGAAGTTCAAGTTGAAGTACCTGTTGAAATTGCAGCCTTCTTATTGAATGAAAAACGTCACACTCTAGTTTACCTAGAGCAAACCTCTGGTGTTCGTGTGACTGTGCTTCCACACCCACACTTAGAAACACCACATTACGAAATTTCGTATAACCCTGAAGGCTTTGCACCAACCAGTTATGAACGTACAGAAGCAACGCGTTCAAGCGAAAAAGAGTTGGGCTACGAGTCATCAGAATGGCATTTGGATGGTGCAGATCACGCACATCAACACGCCGCTCCAGCAGTGCCTGCACAACAAGAAAAAGGCAATAAAAAGCAACGCAATAATAACCCGCAACAAACAGCTCAACCTGCTCCAGCACCGTCTGTAGCATCCAGCAGCCCATGTGCTTGGTTAGAAAACTTGTTTGTACAAAAACAAGCTGCAACTGTTGATCAATCACGCTCTGCAAACAATGCTGCTGCGGCCATTGAACAAATGGTCAATGGTGGTGCGGTCAGTCGCGGCCAATTTGGTCAAGTTGCCGTCCCAACAGTAACAACACCAAGCAATAACGCGTACATGACTTCTGCTCCTGTACATGCAAAATCTGAACACCGTGAAGAGAAGCATGTCGAGAAAGAGGAACGCGGTACACGCCACAATAAAAAGCGTTCTAAACATAAAGAGCCTCGCGAGCAAAATGCACAACATGAAAACCAAGTTCATGAAGAAATTGTGCAAGTACCACGTCAAGAGCAACAACGTCAAGATCGCTATGAACAACGTTCTGAGCGTAACGAGCAACAACGCCAAGACCGTGACCGTCCTGAGCGTAGTGAACAGCAACGCCAAGAACCGCGTGAAAACAAGCGTTCATCACGTCGCCAACACGGTGAACAACAGCAAAGTAATGATGTTCAAAATGAACAACAAAATACAATGCCACGTCGTGACCGTCGCAACCAACCACGTCCAGAGCGTCCAAATCGCCACCGCGACCCAAGCGTCCTGAACGAGCAAGCGGTTGAAACAGCGCCAGTGGTCGCTCAAGAACCTCAACTCAAAGTTGAGCTGATTGAAGCACCGCGTCAAGAGATGATCACAACAGCCCATGTGGTCAATGTCGATCAAGCGCAAAGTGAAATCGTGGCGTTAACACCAGCTCAAACGACAACTGAAACCAAGCCTCAGCAAACTGCTGTTGTGAAAGCAGAGGTTGATCTAAAAGCTGAGACGGTTGAACCAGCAAAAGTACCTGCGGTTGTAGAAGCTCCAGCTGAACACCACGCAGAGCAGAAACCACGTGAAAGCGTAAAACGTGCCAGCAATGATCCACGTCAACGCCGTCGCCAACAACGCGCTGCCCAGGCACAGCAAGCTGAAGCACCGAAACTCACACCTTCACAGGTACCAACGTTAGGACAGTACACCATCAGCAGCTTGATTCGTCATGTCTATGGTGAAGACTGTTCAGTGTTGATTGAGCAATTTGGCTTAATTCCAACCTTCAACCGTGCCCTTCAGAAATTTACTGAAGAGTATGCTGCAACGTTAAGCAAAACAGCTTCAACGCCTGCTGTAGAAGCTGAGAAAAAACCTGTCACACGTGATGTTGAAGTTGCCAAAGCACAACCTGAAGCAGAACCTGTTGCAGTCTTGGACTTAACACCACCAAAGCCTGAGTCAGAAAAGCGTGTTGCAAATGACCCTCGCGAGCGTCGTCGTTTAGCAAAACTTGCTGCTGAACAAGCCTTGGATCAAGTGAAACAAGCACGTGAAACTGCACCTGTTGCTGATGTGACCGCTCCTGAAGAAACTGTTGCAGCTGCGCAAGTGGAGGCACCTGAAGCTCAAGTCGAAGAAACTCCCGTAGTTGAAACGACTCAGGAAAGCCCTGTTGAAGCTGAGGTTCAATCTGAAAACACAGTTGTGGCAGCAGTCGCTGAAACAGCTGAGGCAGAACCTAAAGCGCCAGTAGTTGAAGAAGCACCAGTTGTAGCACCAACTAAAGCGCAAAAAGCTGCGAAAATAACTGAAGATGCAGCAGAGAAAGCTGAAACTTCAGCAGAAGCTGACGAATCAGATAAGTCTGATAAAGACAAGCCAGTTCGTCCGCGTCGTCCACGTGGGCGTCCACCGAAAAAGGCCAGTCCAACTGAGTCGTAATTCGCTTTAGCGCTGTAAACTTTAAAAACCTAGTCATGCCAGTGGCTAGGTTTTTTTGTTATTTTTGTCGGATTAGGTTG
This sequence comes from Acinetobacter sp. UBA6720, assembly GCF_002454215.1. Taxonomy (NCBI): domain Bacteria; kingdom Pseudomonadati; phylum Pseudomonadota; class Gammaproteobacteria; order Moraxellales; family Moraxellaceae; genus Acinetobacter; species Acinetobacter sp. UBA6720. Next base: position 26,996 of record NZ_DKIK01000006.1, on the reverse strand, counting down.
ATTGCACTAGACCGAAAAGATTAAAAGAACAAGTGTATAAACTGAGCACTACTCAAACGCATTGGATTGCATAAAATAATTAGGATTCATATGAGCCAACACCCATCTCATGACCTCATTGGTATTACCGACGTTGCAGCAAAACTTCCCCAATTCATCAGTAAAGTCCCCAACTTACTCAGTGGATTAAAGCAAGCATATTTACGTACGCCGAACACCCCGACAGGACTGGGCATTGCTTTTGAAAAAGCAGTGAAACGTAATCCATTAGGCCTAGCTTTAGTTTTTGAAGATCAAAAATTTAGTTACCAAGCGCTGAATGAATGGGCAAATCAGATTGGACACTACTATTTATCTATTGGGGCAAAAAAAGGCGATGTCATCACTGTGATGATTGAAAACCGCCCTGAACTAGTGGCAACCGTAATTGCCCTAGCAAAAATTGGAGTGACCACTGCTCTTGTAAATACCTCGCAAGTCGGCAAAGTTTTGGCCCATAGCATTAATCTAGTGAACCCAATTGCCGTCATAGTAGGTGAGGAATGCCGTGCGGTGGTTGATGAAATCCGCCAAGATTTAAATGTTCCGACCGATCGCTTCTACTGGTTTGCCGACCAAGAAACACGAAAAGAAGCAGCTCATGCCCCAAAAGGTTTTAGTAACCTTGCTGAAAAAATTGATACCTTCGCCAAATTTAATACACCAACCACGAACAGTGTCATAGGTAAAGACGGCTTATTTTATATTTATACTTCGGGCACAACTGGCCTACCTAAAGCAGTTATTTTCACACATAGTCGCTGGACATTGGCTTATGGTACTTATGGTCACGTGCTTAACCTTGGCCCAGATGATGTCATGTATGTCACCTTGCCGCTGTATCATGCGACAGGCATTGTGGTGTGTTGGTGCGGTGTAATTGCAGGGGCTGGAACCTTGGCTTTGCGTCGTAAATACTCCACCTCTGCATTTTGGAAAGACGTACAAAAGTTTGATGCTTCAGCAATTGGCTATGTCGGTGAGCTGTGTCGCTACCTCATGGATGCACCGCCATCTGAGCTAGAAAAAGGCCATCGTGTTACTAAAATGATCGGTAATGGTATGCGCCCCAATATTTGGGATAAATTCAAACAACGCTTTGGTATTGAAGAAATTTTAGAACTTTATGCCTCAAGCGAAGGTAATGTCGGCTTTAGCAATGTTTTTAACTTTGACAATACTGTCGGTTTCTCACCAACCCCTTATGCCATTATTCAGTTTGATAAAGAGAAAAATGCACCGATACATGATGATGAAGGCCACTGCATCAAAGTCAAAAAAGGGGAAGTAGGCTTACTCATTGGAAAAATTACCCGTCGCTCCCCTTTCGATGGCTATACCGACCCTGAAAAAAATAAATCGGTAATTTTAAAAGGCGTTTTCAAATCTGGAGATGCCTATTTCAACACTGGTGACTTGGTCCGTGATATTGGCTTCCGCCATGCTCAATTTGTAGATCGCTTAGGTGATACTTTCCGCTGGAAAGGTGAAAATGTGTCTACAACTGAAGTAGAAAACATGGTTTGCGAATATGACAAAATTACAGAAGCAGTCGTCTACGGTGTTGAAATACCGAACACCAACGGTCGTGCGGGGATGGCTGCAATTACGCTAACAGACGGGGCTGAACTCAATACGCAAGACTTAGCGCAAATGTTTGCCACATTTAAAAAATGTCTTCCAGCTTATGCTGTACCCGTCTTTTTACGCATACAAAAACAGGTCGAAACGACAGGTACATTTAAATACCAAAAAAGTAAACTCAAAGAGCAGGCTTTTGACCCAGCCAAAACCAGCGAACGCTTATTGGTTTTACTTCCAAACAGCAGTGCATATACAGATATCACACAGGAAGTCTTTGATAATATTCAAGCCTACCAGTATCGGTTCTAAGTTCAAATTGTTTGTTTTTTAACTTGATAATCGCAAATTTGTTGTATTTATAATCAAACATCAACAAGTTTGCGATTTTTTACTTGCGCTAGATGCATATCTTGCTACAATACGC
>NZ_DKIK01000006.1:0-24776 GCF_002454215.1 Acinetobacter sp. UBA6720 | reverse complement strand
AATCGCGGACGACCCACCATCTTTTTGTAAAATCTAGTTTTACAAACCTGCTCAGGTTCGAATGCTTTAAAATCCTTTTTTAAACTTTCAGCGAATATTTCTTCGTACACCTTGCTCAGGGTCGTTAGCTCAGCTGGTAGAGCAGCGGACTTTTAATCCGTTGGTCCCGCGTTCGAATCGCGGACGACCCACCATTTATCTAAATCCTTTCTTATAATTCTTCAATAGTGCTTCATATATTCAGCATTATCTTCAAAGAACAATCTCTCCTTTTACGATATATCTCAGTATCAGCAAAGACTCTGCTTTAGCAAATAAATAACCATAGAATACAATATTTTAGTTATTTGGCTCACGTTTTAAAGTATATGCCCGCTCTAACTTTGGAAAACCACGTGCATACAACTTTTGGTTATTTTCATCTAAATTATTACTTTTATTCAAATCCATCTGTAGAGTCTGTGCATCAATCACTCGATAATAGAAATTCAGACCTTCCTTACGATGCACAATCAGCTCGGTCCGTTCTTTGTCCATGGTCCACGTATCACGGCGATAATTTAAGTGTGTAAAACCTGGCCGTTGTTTTTCAGAAAAAACCTTCCCTAAACGGACAATACTGCGGTGTACCGTACCATCGGGCAAAAAATTCAGAATGAAATCAGCTTTCCCTGTTTCACATGGGAAAAAATAGCCATCACATTGAATTTGTGTACGATAACGGCCGATAAACTGCTGCTCACGAATATCGAGCTTACGCGGTGCATAATCTGAGTCATCCTGCATGGTGGCGCGTCCAGCGACTTCCGTCAGCTTTTTACCAGAATGTTCATTCTTAGCAGGTGTATCTTTCATGCTGGTAGGCTCATGTTGCTGTGATGCCTCGGAATGCCCATTATCACAACCAAATAGCGATACACCAATAAGCCCCACCACGATTCCTCGTCGTAATATAGGCATTACCCCTTGATGTTCTGGTTTTAAGTTCATTCCACACTCACCACATCAACGTGATTTATTTCCATACAAATCATGAGTTTCTATTCCAACCATTCACTATACTTAACACTTAATTCGTTTTCATGGCTAAAGCTGAATACATAAGCGCGGGACATTTTAATCCGTATAAAACCCAAGCTTTTCGTAAGTTACATAACTTTACTTTTTAATTGCCTCCAGCACCTTTAAAAACGTATTTGTGTCACCATTTTTAAAGTATGAGTTCATCAAGTAACTCACATTTTATATTTTAAGGAGACCTAGATGGCCAATGTTGGTTTATATCGCTCTAACCGCTCAAACATGATTGCTGGTGTGATGGGTGGTATTGCTGAACGTTTTGGTTGGAACGCAAATTTACTTCGTATTGTTTTCATCACCATTTCACTATTGAGTGCCGCATTCCCTGGAATTTTGGTTTATCTCATCCTTTGGTTAGTGATGCCGAAACAAAAAGACTATATTGAGCACTCTCCACAGGCTCAAGCTGGTTATCACAATACAATGCGTACCGTTAACCCAGATCATCGCAACCCATAAACGCTGTCTTTCGTCTCAAAAAAGTTTCTTTTTATGCTACGACATCTTCCCCCAAAGTGTCGTAGCTTTTTTTTGCCTACAACATTCACACGACTTAGCGATGCTGCAATTGGCGGTATAAGGCTGCAATCATATCTGCTCGGCTAATAATACCAACCAAGACTTTGTTTTCAACCACAGGGATATAGTTAAAAGAACGCTCAACAAAGTAAGGAATTAAATCTTGCAGTGCTTGATCTGGCTGTACGGTCACCACTTGACGACTCATAATATGCTTCACCTGATCTTGCCAAGATGTACGTAAGTCTGTCGCCTTCTGGAACCACTCCACGACCTCATATAAAGCCAAGGTACCGCATAAATGTCCTGCACGATTCAACACTGGCAAACTCATTAAATTAATCTGTTTAAATTTCTCTAGAGCAACCTGAATATCTTCATCATCGTATAAGCACAGTACATCCTTACTCATAATGTCCTGACAACGTAAGTCTATCTGAAAACGCGTATCCGCTTGAGCTTGGGCCTTTAAAATCAATTTTTGTAAATCATATTCACTAATGTCGAGTAACTGTGTTTCTTTCGCTAAAACGCGATGAATATCCTCGGGTTGGATCGTCACTTTCTGAGTTGGTGTTGGATCTTTGGAGCGCCGATTAAGCTGGGTCGCAACTTGTGGATATTGACGCCCAATTAAACGATTAAAGACAACTGCAATGCACAGCAATACGCCAGAATTAAGCAATACAGGATAAGCAATAAAATAATATCCTAACTGATGTACTACATCTCCCCCCAAAACAGCAGTGATTGCTACAGCACCACTTGGCGGATGTAATGAGTCTGTCGTCATCATTAAAAAAATAGATAATGCAACAGCAATACTAAATGCTTCCGTTAAATTGGGAATATAGAGTGCGCAACTGACCCCAATAATACCCGCAATAATATTGCCAACAACCATATTCCAAGGCTGAGCCAAAGGACTGGCAGGCACAGCAAAAAGCAGTACAGAAGATGCTCCCATCGGTGCGATATACCATGCATTAATTCCCCCCAACACCCACCAACTGATAAGCGAAGACAAGGCTAAACCCAATAATGCACCCAGACCACAGAGCATTCTTTCCTTTAGCGGTAACACTTTAAAATTCGGTTTTAAGGTATTTAACCATTCAAGTTGCATATGAAACACAGCCACCCTTCTATTTTTTCGCACTCAACTGGTGCAAAATTATACGTGGTCTCAGCAATAAGATGCATCTATTTTACATCTTATTTTTATGAGTAATTCTTCTGAATTCTTTAGTGAACGTATTGCTGTAACTGCACAACTCGTTCAGCATACTGTTGCATTGGACAAAAGGCATACATGGGAGATCCAACATACTGCCCCGCATTATCACACTCTTGCTCGACATAGGCTTTCCACAAGCGTTGTGATTTCAAAATGGCTTGATAACGTTCTGGCTGGCTATCCTGCTGACTTTGCACACGAATTTGATCGAGTAAGGATACGATTTTCTTTTCATCAAGGTGTTTGGCTCGTTCTGAACAGATCTCCACCACACTATTGTTTATACTGGCAAGCTGTAAAGCCTGAACGGTCTGCTCAACACATTGATTATAAATATCTGGCTCGACCTCTTGCTGCTGGGCCTGAGCCACTCCACTTAACGTAGTCAACATAATAAAGATATGGGGATATAATTTTCGCATGGTGTATTCTTGGTTTTATTGTGGAGAATTTAATATAATAAAATCCCTGACTTCTTTGATACATTTTTCCTTTAATATAAGACCAACATTACAACCAAAAACATCAATGAAAGAAAATCAACGCGAAAAACTTTTAAAACATTTAGCAGCCTCACTGAAAGATGCTAAAGACGATGGTGGAGCAATCCTTTTAGTTGGCGCAGGTATTTCTGTATCAGCTGGAATTCCACCTGCTTTTAAATTAATGAAAATAGCAATTGAGAATTTTCCAAATTATTTTACCGAAGAAGAACTACGTTTTGTTCAAGAAGATTTAAGCAAACTTCAATACAACGATATTATGAGTAAACTATCGTCTGTTCACCGTAAAAAGATTTTTAACTGGTATATTCATGGTGATGAAGAAAAAAGTATCCCTAAAGCTAAACTAAATTTTGCGCACTTGGCTATCGCAGAATTATTAAAACAAGGTTATATCAAGCGTATTTTGACAACCAACTTTGATCCTTTATTGATTAACGCTTGTTATATGGTTGGCATGTATCCACTGCCTTCTATCTATGATCTAGGTTCAGTCTCTCAAATCAATCCTGAACTCTTTGATAACCCTTGTATTATTTATCTTAATGGGCAACATGCAGGTCAGGTCCAAAGAAATACATCTTCACAATTAAATACACATGATCCAATTTTACAAAAAGTTGTTCTTGCAACAGGCTGTAAACAGCCTTGGATTATAGCTGGATATAGCGGTGAAAATGATCCTCTCATGAAAGCACTAGATGAACTTCGTCCATATAATAATTGGTTATATTGGTTAGAATATGGCGATCATGTTTTACAAAAAAAAAGCCATCATTTCTTAGAAAATGATGAAGAATGTAAAGTCATTTATGCATGTGATGCTGATGAAACATTCATGGAAATTGCTGAACTATTGCAATGTAGCTTAGATTTTATTGAAAGACCTGAGGTAGAGTTACAAAACTATTTAAATGAAATTAATTTTAATACTGCCTTAACAAAGGGTGAGAAATACAAATCACAGACCGAAAGACTAGTCCGAGTCTTAAGTAACAAATTAGATGATTACACACGTGTAGATATTTTTTATACCATGCTAGAAAAGCTTGAAAATGATGAGTTTAATGATACTAATCTCTCTCTAAAAATTGCTTGTCAAAAAGAGATCTTAATTTATGAACCTCAAAATCTTGATATAGCTGAGAAAGCACTTAATACCATTATGCATTTAAGTAGAAGTACCACAAATATCAATCTAAAATTTAATATCTTACGTGAACATAGTGATCTATTAATTTTATTAGAGCCATTAAAGCTTGAACTAAATATCCTTAATGCATTTATATACTTCTTAATACATTTAGCTTTTGTCGAAAAGAATCCAGTTGAAAAATCTAATAGAATTAATTCAATTCAACAAATACTACCTATAATCAAAAATAATTTAGATACACTTACTCTACTAGAATTCTACGCTCTCATTAGAAGTTTTTCTGGCTTTGAATCTACATTATCAAAAGCCGCTGAGGATTGCCTAGAATCAGATGAATTAGCCGAACTTAAAGAGTGCATTGCTAACTCTATAATTATTAATGAAATTCAACGATCATCAAAGTTCATGCCAATCATTCAAAATATCTTTAAAGTAAAAATAGATTAAAACAGCAAACCTTTGCCACTCCCACCTAAAATCCTTATACTTAGAACCAATTTTTTTCTTATATTTATAATGGATGCTGCATGAGTCGCGCCATATCGCATATTGATACATTCCAAGGCTTAATTCTTGCCTTACAAAACTACTGGGCTGAACAAGGTTGTGTGATTTTACAACCTTACGATATGGAAATGGGTGCAGGGACATTCCACACTGCAACATTCTTACGCGCACTTGGGCCTGAAACTTGGAACGCAGCATACGTTCAACCCTCACGCCGTCCTAAAGATGGTCGCTATGGTGAGAACCCAAACCGTTTACAGCATTATTACCAGTTCCAAGTGGTACTGAAACCCAACCCAGACAATATCCAACAGCTTTACCTAGACTCGTTAAAAGCCATTGGTATTGATACCCTTACTCACGACATCCGTTTTGTCGAAGACAACTGGGAATCTCCAACACTGGGCGCTTGGGGCTTAGGTTGGGAAGTTTGGTTAAACGGTATGGAAGTGACTCAGTTTACCTACTTCCAACAAGTCGGTGGTGTTGAATGCTACCCAGTGACCGGTGAAATCACTTACGGTCTTGAACGTTTAGCCATGTACCTACAAGGTGTCGATTCAGTTTACGATTTGGTTTGGACCAAAGGTCAATTCGGTACTGTGACTTATGGTGATGTATTCCATCAAAATGAAGTTGAGCAATCGACCTATAACTTTGAATATGCCAACGTTGAAAAAATGTTTGAATTGTTCGATTTCTATGAAGCTGAAGCAACGCGCTTAATGGAAGCTGAACTTCCACTTCCTGCCTACGAACAAGTCATTAAAGCATCACACAGCTTTAACTTACTTGATGCACGTGGTGCGATTTCTGTGACTGAACGTCAACGTTATATTTTACGTGTTCGTACTTTAGCGCGTTCAATTGCGCAAAGTTATGTGGCTGCGCGTGCTAAGCTTGGCTTCCCGATGGCAGAACCACATTTACGTGATGAAGTTTTGGCTCAATTAAAAGCTCAGGTTGAAGCGGAAGCGGCTCAAGCAGAAAAATCAGCGGAGAACAAATAATGTCTAAACATACCATTTTATTTGAACTCGGTTGTGAAGAACTCCCACCAAAAAGCTTAAAAACTTTACGTGATGCATTGCAAGCTGAAACCATCAAAGGTTTAAATGATGCAGGTTTGGCTTTTGAAGCAATTGAAGCGTATGCGGCACCGCGTCGTTTAGCATTGAAAATTATCAATGTCGATGGTGCTCAAGCAGATACTCAAAAACGTTTTGACGGCCCTGCGCTACAAGCGGCTTATGATGCAGAAGGTAAACCAACCAAAGCACTTGAAGGCTTTATGCGTGGTCAAGGCATTACTGCGGATCAAGTTTCAACTTTCCAAGCGGGTAAAGTTGAAAAAGTTTGCTACTTAAAAGATGTCAAAGGTCAAAGTCTGGACGTTTTACTGCCACAAATTTTACAAACTGCTTTGGATAACCTTCCAATTGCAAAACGTATGCGTTCAGCGGCAAGCCGTACTGAATTCGTTCGTCCTGTAAAATGGGTTGTGTTGTTAAAAGATAACGATGTGGTTGATGCAACCATTCAGGATCATAAAGCAGGTAATGTGACTTATGGTCATCGTTTCCATGCACCTGAAGCCATTACACTAGCCAATGCAGATGCTTATTTGGATGCCCTTCGTGCTGCAAAAGTCGTAGCTAATTTTGAAGAGCGTCAAGCGATCATTGACCAGCAAGTTAAAGCCCTTGCGGATGAAGTCAATGCCATTGCCATCGTTCCTGCTGATTTACGTGATGAAGTGACCGCATTGGTTGAATGGCCTGTTGCGCTTCGTGCAAGCTTTGAAGAACGCTTCCTTGCTGTGCCTCAAGAAGCGCTGATTACCACCATGCAAGACAATCAGAAGTATTTCTGTTTGGTGAATGCTGACAATAAACTACAACCTTATTTCATTACCGTTTCAAATATTGAGTCGAAAGATCCGACTCAAATTATTGAAGGGAATGAGAAAGTTGTACGTCCTCGTTTGTCTGATGCGGAATTCTTCTTCTTACAAGATCAAAAGCAACCACTTGCATCTCGTAAAGAAAAACTCGCCAATATGGTTTTCCAAGCACAGTTGGGTACGCTTTGGAATAAATCTGAACGTATTTCTAAATTGGCTGTGGCTTTATCTGCAATCACAGGAGCAAACCCTGCGGATGCTGAAAAAGCTGCACTTCTTGCAAAGTGTGATTTAACTTCTGAATTGGTCGGTGAATTCCCAGAACTTCAAGGGATTGCGGGCACTTACTATGCACGTATTGAAGGTGAGAATGATGAAGTTGCGGAAGCTTTAGGTGAGCAATATTTACCTAAATTTGCAGGTGATGTTTTACCAAAAACTAAAACAGGTACTACGATTGCACTTGCTGACCGTTTAGATACTTTGACTGGTATTTTCGGTATTGGTCAAGCACCTACAGGTTCGAAAGACCCGTTTGCTTTACGTCGTTCTGCAATTGGTATTTTGCGTTTAGTGACTGAAAATAATCTTGATGTTTCAATTGAAGAATTGATCAAGTTGGCTTTGGCTGCTTATGGCGATGTATTGAAAGACCATGACAAAACTTTAGCGGATGCTGTTGCCTTCCTTGAAGGTCGTTACCGTGCGAAATACGAAGATCAAGGCGTTGCAGTTGATGTGATCCAAGCCGTTCAAGCGCTTTCTCCAAAATCACCTCTTGATTTTGATAAGCGTGTGACTGCGGTAAATCATTTCCGTAGTTTACCTGAAGCTGCTGCTTTGGCTGCTGCGAATAAACGTGTTGCCAATATTTTGGCAAAAGAAGCTACACCTACTGGTGAGATTGTTGAATCTAAATTGGTTGAAGATGCTGAAAAAGCGCTTTATGCAGAGATTCAAGCTATTCTGCCTGTAGTTCAACCGCTTTTGGCTGCGAAAGACTACACCGCTGCCCTTTCTAAACTTGCAGCACTTCGCGCACCAATTGATGCTTTCTTTGATGGCGTCATGGTGATGGCGGAAGATGCTGAGTTGAAAGCAAACCGTTTACGTTTACTGGCTCAGTTACGAGACTTGTTTACCAGTGTTGCGGATATTTCGGTGTTGCAGCACTAAAGTCTTAGTTGCTTGAGTTTTAAACAAAACCCCGCTATAAATTAGTGGGGTTTTTTCTTTATAAAAATATAAAATTATTTACTGAGAGTTTAAAATGAGTGTAACTATTAAAGAGTTAGAAATAAAAAACTTTAGATCATGCAAAGACACTAAAGTTTTAATGAAAAACTTTACAGCGCTTATTGGTTATAATAATGCTGGAAAATCAAACATAATATTGGCAATTAAGTTTCTTTTAGAAGGACTAAGTGCAAAGACATTTAACTACTATACTAATGCTAATAATCATGATGACCCTATAATTGTCACTGCAACCTTAATCAATATAAAAGAAGAATTATTAAATCTACTAGAAGATGATCATGCTACAAAACTAAGACCATTTATTATTAATGAAGAGTTAAAAATCCGAAGATCAACATTTATCGAGAATAATAGCAAACAAAAAATTGTTGTTACCTTATTCAATGGTAACGAATGGAAACCTATTCAATCTGGTATTGAACAATCAATTATAAAAATTTTTCCAAAATTCATCCATATTGAAGCTATGTCTGATGCTCAAGAGGACTCAACTAAAAACAAAAGTGGTACAGCTATATCTAAACTACTTGATCTTATATCACTTGAAATCCAAGAAAATTATCAAGAGCAATTCACTTCCAGTTTGGCAAAAGTATCGGAATTACTATCCCATAATGGTGAACAACGAATTGATGCTTTATCTACTGTAGATGCAGGAATCAATCATATTTTACATAATTTTTTCCCTGATATTTCAGTAAAACTTCATTTTCCGACTCCAACTATTGAAGACATTTTTAAAAATGGAACTATTAAAATTTTTGAGAATGAGACTATTGAAAGAGATTTTTCAAATTTTGGGCATGGTAGCCAACGTTCAATCCAAATGGCTTTAATACGCTATTTAGCTGATATTCAACAGAACAACCCCAACCTAAGAAGATCGAATACTATTATTTGTATTGATGAACCAGAACTATATTTACATCCCACTACCATTGAATTAGTCCGTGATGCTTTGATCATTTTAGGTAATTTCGGATATCAGATTATATTTCCGACTCATTCAGCAAGCCTTTTGTCTGCTAATCATGCTGTTAATGCAATCCAAATTTATAAAGACTCAGAATTAGGGACACAAGCAAGACAACCAATTTCACATATCATTAACCAAATTGCTCAAAATCGATTCGCACAACTTAATGATGCTTTTAAATTAAATAATGCATCCCATATTTTCTTTAGTGACGAAGTTCTACTAGTTGAAGGTAAAACTGAATTACGTGTCTTACCAAATATTTATTCAAAAATTACAGATCGTCCTTTCCATTTAAGAAAGATTGCGTTAATAGCAGTAGAAGGAAAACATAATTTAATTCCTATGCAAAAAGTTATTCAAGCTCTTGGCATTCCAGTTCGCATAATTGCTGATTTAGACTTTATTGGTAATTGTGCATTTTGGGAGCTAATTGATGAAAATAATGCAAAAGATTTCGAGGATTTTAGAAAATTTGTTCAGAAATATAAAGATCATTCTGATTTGCAAATAGATACAGAACACACTATCAACTGCGATACTTTACGCCAGATTAAGGCAAAGAAATTTAATTCCATCGCTTCATTTCCTGAGGCTAAACCCATAATTGAAAATATTCATAAATCTCTAAAAGCTAAAGATATTTATATTTGGAAAAAAGGTGACATCGAATCTATTTATGGTTTTAACTCAAAGAAAGAACAAGAGTGGAAACTATTTAATTCAGCATTAATAAATAATGAAATTCCGCTAGAAAGTTTAATACATGACTTTGAACATCTCTTAGATGCTATTCATTGGATAAATTAACATTATCAGGAATAGCCAACCTTTTCTTAATTCCCTATACTCAACCTAACAACTCGCAACAAGAACGAACCTTATGAAATTAAAAACTGTACTTTTCGCTACTTTTGCTGCCCTTTCTATTACAGCATGTACATCTCAACCAACGATTCCACAGTTGACAGCGGGTGTATTACAAGAAGTCCAAAACATTGAAGTTTATCCAGACACAACCAATAACAAAGCAAAACTGACTAAATTTGAAGACAAATGCGTCATCGAATTTACTGGCAACCTCAAAGCGGGCAAAATCGTAGAACAATGGGCGTTCCGTGACTACACACTCATCACAGGTGGCTCAGCAACCTTTGCACTCGATGGCACCAGCACAGCAACCAAATTTGAATTACATGATGCAGAAGTACAGAAAAACTTCCTCGCACTACGTAATCACTTTGCAAAAGAAGCCTTAGCGCAATGTAACTAAGCAAATCGTCATCACTGGTACAACATCAGTGATGACTTCCTCTCAAATGCCTTCCTCTTCATATCTTTTATTTCAACGCTAGTCTCCATACTCTTTACATTTAAAACAACGACCACGCATAAACTTACATAATTTTAATGAATTAACTGAACGATACAATTTTCAGCCCATTGTTCATGCGCTGTTGCCGCATTGTGCGACTTTCATATCAAATGCTATTTTTGAGCTCATTTCTGTCTATGATGACTGCTGTTCTGAACTCCTCATCGGGTTCTGTCATAAGAGGTAGAAAATCAAAGATGAAAGTTTTAACAAAAGCACTCACCGCTTCGGCTTTAACCACTGCACTTTTAGCCTCCACTTCCCTATTTGCAAATACCACAGCCAATACATCGGCCAATGTTCAAGTTCAAACCTCGCAGCCAAGCGTATTGCAAAACTTAAAACATGATGTCAAACATGCCACGCATGCGACAGGTGAAGCGGTTGAGCATGGTGTCGACAAAACCAAAGCATTTAGTAAAGAAAAATGGCAAGACACCAAAGAATTTTCAGCTGAAAAATCTGCTGTCGTAAAAGATAAGGCTGGTGACGTTAAACAGTCTGTTGAGCATAACACCAAAAAAAGTGGTCACTATATAGCGGATAAAGCGAAACAAGGCCAACAAGCGACCAAACAAAAATGGCAGGAAACTAAGCAGGCTGTTAGTGGTCAACCCAAACGTGCTGACTTAAATGGGCAAGCTCAGCTCCAAGTAGACACACCTGTCGCTAAAGCCAAAGTCGGTTCATCTGCGGATGCTGCCGTTGGCGCGCAGTAAAAGTTAAACTCCTCCAGAGTTGAGAGAGCCCACATGCTGGGCTCTTTTTTCGCTATAGACATTTGCACACTACGCTTATTTACAACCAAGCACATGAAATTCACACAAAGAGGCTTTATGCTAAAACGCTGATTTATGCACGATAGCCCAAGAGGTACACTGCTCTATGAACATGATGAAAACAACACTCTTCTGCACTCTTTTAATGACAACAGCAGGTGTATGGGCACAAACAGAAACCACTACTCAGCAAGCACAAAAGCCTATTACACCTTATGGTAAAAACCCCAACATCTTTCACGTTTGGGCTTATAAAACTCAAGAAGGTGTGATTAACACGGCGGAAAAAGTCGGTACTGCAACAGAAAAAGGCATCCAAAAAATTCGCCCTTCTGCACACAAAGCCTTGGACAGCGCAAAAACCATCACCAACAACACCGCAGAACAAGCCAAAGAAACAGGACAACAAGTTACCCAAAATGTGAATAAAAAGTTGCATGAAACCAAGCAAGTGATCACTGGTCAAACGGATCAACCCGCTCCCATTTACCAAGGTAGCTTGAGTCAACCCTCATCTGCACCCGTAGATGCTCCTGCGGTTCAAGCGCCTTCAGTCTCATCTCCACAGCCTGTCGCACCTCAAACAATGAATGAACCTACGATTACCCAAGCACCATCTTCCTTTACACCTGCTCAAGCAGAAGAAGAAATTAAAGTGACTAAGCTTTAATGAAAAAAAAGCCCATCAGTTGATGGGCTTTTGACTAAAAAAACAAAAAAACTTTTGAAGTTATTGAGCTTAGGCTCTAGCATCGACCTATAAAAGCCACATAATCATAAAAATTTTCATGAAAATAATCATTGGCATCATTATTGGAATATTTTTAGTACTTATAGCGTTATTTACTTATTCTAAAATTCCTACGCCACAACACGCTGCAACGTTGAATCTTTTACAACAGCATCTAATATTGCCACAGTACAGTCATGAGGCTGAGGGACGTAAGCTTCAATCTATTGAAATGATTGAGGATGAAGAATATAAATCAACTGAAGGGAATGAAGCCTCACTGTATCAACTTAAAGATCAGTGTAAGCTGACACTCGAAATTTATGGTGAATCATTCCAAAGCCAACGCAGTTTTTACTTTCATCAAAATAAAATTCTACGAGCATTTGAAACACATTGGACCTATCCCAATGGGGGATTTTATGCTGAAGAGGGAAAGGCTCAAGCGTTTGCACGCCAACAAAGTTATTTTATGCTCATGAATCCTGAAAATAGCGATACACAGCGTACTTTGACTCACCTGCAACAATATTTCGATCCTAAATTTATTAAAAATTGTTAAATTTCTAATATTAAAAAAATAGGATTAAAGCTAAACTTAAAAAGAACTACAACGAAGAAGCCGTCATCTGACGGGCTTTTTCGTTGTCATCATTTGATTTAATTCACCCGACGGATTGGCTGTCCGGCTTGAAAAGCTTGAGCATTTTCCACCAACTGCTGCACCATGCGCTGGCGCGCATCAACACTGCCCCACGCACTGTGTGGCGTGATGATTAAATTCGACAGACCAGCATCTAATAAAACATTGCCCTCTTTAGGTGGCTCAACGGTTAGTACATCAGTAGCAGCGCCCGTAATTTCACCCTGTTTTAATGCGTCTGCCAAAGCTGCTTCATTGACAATTCCACCCCGTGCACAATTAATTAAAAAGGCACTTTTTTTCATTTTTTTGAAAGCTTGAGCATCAATCAGGTTAAGCGTGTCATCGGTTAATGGACAATGCAGACTGACAAAATCTGATTGCGCTAGCAAATCATCAAAGCTCACTCGTGTTGAGTCAGCATGTGGACGGTTTGGCAAATTGCCCACTAAAACTCGCATGCCAAAGGCTTCAGCGAGTTTAGCCACTGCCTGCCCCAATTCCCCATACCCTAAAATACCCAAGGTCTTACCGGAAAGTTCAATAATTGGATAATCCAGTAGGCAAAACTGCGAAGCTTTATTCCATTCGCCCTGTTGCACTGCACGGTCGTATTGCAAGCATGAGGTTGCAAGATTGAGCATCAACATTAAAGTGTGCTGTGCCACTGCTGCCGTACCATAACCCTGACAATTACACACCACAACACCTTGTGCTTTGGCTTGTTGCAAATCAATGTTATTGCTGCCTGTGGCAGAGATTAAAATCAACTTTAACTGAGAGCATTGTTTTAAGGTGTCGGCATCCACCAACACTTTGTTGCTAATAATCACATCTGCGTCTTGCACACGTGTAACAAGCGTCTTAGCATCGGTACTTGGGTAGAGGATCAGTTCATCAAAAACAGCATGCAGTGCTTGAAAGTCCAAATCATTTTTATCTAAGGATGCATAATCTAAAAATACGGCTTTCATTGCTCACGTCCTGTTGTTCTGCATAATGATAGAACGCTTATTTAAACCAACTCAACCCCATTTTTCAATGTAAACACTGCCCTAACCACCTAAAAAAAGCCACCACACACAGAAAAAAGCCCGCTATTTAACGGGCTTATTACGATGAATACGAATAGAAATACTGATCTGTTTAATCACATAAAACGTCAGGATCAGCAGAAGAACCAAGCCACCACCGAATGTCAGATAGGCGGGGTCTAAACTTTGTGCCAGTACGCTTTGTGATGTTGAAATAAACAATAATGTTATAAATACAGCCGACCAATGTCTTTGCATTGCTTCCACCCTATTTGATCTTTATCCGCATTGTTTAAAATACAAACAATAGTTTCATATTAAACCAAATAGGACGGAAAACAAGCGCTTGGCTTTAGACCAAAGCTCTATATGAATAAATCACATGAGTACATTATAGAAACACATCTGATTCAGTATCGCTTGAGACTAAAAACTGCGCTGTTTCTGGAATATCCTCGACCAAATCAAAGCCACCATATTCATCACAGCTAAAGTTAAACTGCTTATAGCTAATCAGATAATAATCACTGTATTTTTTCATTAACAATGGATGCATTCCAGCGCTCAACTCGGCTTGTTCATGTACCAATTTCATGATCTGTCTGTCATTCATGACGATGGTATAACGCATGTCGTTATAGTAAATATGTACTAACCCATTGCCCTTGGCAAAAATCGGCAGCAGAAACTTATGATTCAGTGCAATAGCATCTGGTGCATAGCTTTCAATTTTCTGACTGATCATATTGAACACTAAACCATGTCCAAAATTATCCATCAACTGACAGCTACTTTCTTGTGGCAAATTGACCTGAATGCCCAATTTCAGTAGATCGGTCTGGCTCACTTGTCGATTGCTGAGTAACTCACGGATAATACTTTGTTTGAGTTTGCTATCAAAAAACTGACCATCTAACTCAAGGTCATTATTTTTCAGAATGCGTCCCAAAGAAAAGCGGTGACGTGGCAACAAGTTTTCGATCACTTTCCGGTAATAAAACTTGCTGTTCTTTTTCACTTCACGAATTTTTTTATAAAAATACGGCGCATCAAACTCATGACGTAGAAAGTCATGTAGCAAATCTGAACTGGCTAAAACGGCAATCGCATCATGCCCTGTAAAAGGTAAGTTCAGGGTTTTCAGATTCGGCACGACCGTTTGTAATTTTTCATAGTGCGCACGGTCTTCAGGGCAGTAAGGGTCATAAATAACGATGTATTCACACTCTGCCGAGACATCCTTCGGCTGTACCTGCATGTCATGGTTCAGCTCAGGCTGATAGAACATGTTATAGCGGTTATCCGTCACCTGTTCAGGGTCGATCGAATACTGCGGCACCAAGGCCACCACACGCTTAAATCCAAGCAGCTTTGAGTATTTAATCGCGGCATAGCCCCCCATTGACCCTGCATAGGCAATACGGGTTTGAAAGGGCGCAATCCAAGCGCGAATCGCGTCCAACATAGCCAACATCGAAGACTCTGGAAACCATGACTTTTGTTTGGGCATAATGCCGACCACATTGAAGCCAAACTTCGCCAGCGACTTTTCTGCATTGATCGACGTTCCCTTGGCACGGGTAATCAGGTCGCCAAAAGAGAAAATAAGTTCGTCCGATGAACCCTGTAAAAAAATGACACGAATCTGGTCATCTTCAAAAATAATTTGTTTCGCCATGTCCATGCTGAGAGATTTCATTCCTAAAAAGTGAGGTCATGTTCGTTCCATACAGCATAAGCGATTTCATCGAACCAAATGTGTTATTTTATAGATGCAGAGCAGATAAAAAAGCGCAAAATATGACACAATTACTCCATCCTTCGGCGCAACACGGGTTTAGCGCGGCTGCTGAACTTTATCAACAAGTGCGTCCAAGTTATCCACAAGAGATCCATGCGTGGCTCACCGAGCAACTGCATTTAAACACAAATTCACATGTGATTGATCTTGCCTCGGGTACAGGTAAGTTTCTGCCTTATCTGATTCCACATAGTGGAGAACTCACTGCCATCGAACCTGTTGCCGAAATGTTAGCTCAGCTCAAACTGGCTTATCCACAGGTAGAGACTTTACAAGCCTTTAGTGACCATATTCCCCTGCCTTCGCAAAGCATTGATGCCGTTTTATCTGCGCAGGCCTTCCACTGGTTTGCCAACATGGACAGTTTAAACGAAATCCATCGTGTCCTAAAACCGCAAGGGCATTTGGGCTTGGTCTGGAATCAACGCGATACTCAAGTCGACTGGGTCAATGCTCTGGCAGAACGACTTGCTCCTTTAGAAGGAGATACCCCACGTTATCATAGCGGGCTATGGCAAAAAGTTTTTGAACATCAAACCTTATTTCAGCTTAAAAGCTTGCATCAGTTTGCACAGCAACAAACAGGTACAGTGGAGCAAGTTGTGTCAAAACGTCTCCTTTCGACCAGTTTTATTGCCGCAATGCCTACGGAGCAACAACAGGATTTAAAACATCAGTTTGAACAAATTGTGCTGCAGTACACGGGCAAACAGCCACAGGACGAAATCAGTTTTCCTTACATCACCTATGCCTATCACTTTCAAAAAATAGCAGAATAATAGGACACCGACATGAACCCAAATACCCTTTCATTGAAACAGGTTCTACTGCCGCTTGTTTTAGGTGGCAGTTTAATCCTGACAGGTTGTAACAAGGCCGATGAACGTGCTGAGCAAGACACGCTTTCGAGCGATGATAAAGTTCTGCAAGAACTCAGCTCCGAACCCGTTAAAAACTTTGCTCAAACAGCTGATGATCCACACGATATTACGCTCTTGGTCGACTATGACCAACGCTTTAGCAGCATGAGTGACGAAATGGAAGATGAGCTCATCAAAATGCGCGAAGCAGGTACACTGACAGATGAGTTTGCAAAAACACGTAAACAAGACAACATTCAGTCTGCGCTGAATATGCTGAAAGAGCTAGATTTGAAAACAGAGCAAGGGCGCTACATTCAAACGTTGATGTACCAATATTGGGACAACCAAGCCAAAATTATCCAGAATAAAAATGCTACGCCAGAGCAGAACGTGAAAGGTCTCGGTGAACTTATTCATGCTCAAGAACAGCTTGAGCACTGGCAGTCGCAATACTCTAAGCAAAAAGATACAACAGCTACAGGCTACTAAGTGACAAAAAAAAGGGATCACTCGATCCCTTGAATTCAAGTAATGAACTACGGGCGCTCTGCATATTGTGGCAATGCATCACAAATGTTGTCCCACTCAGCTTGAGATGCCACAAAAATATGTTGCGTCGGCTTTTGCGCTAAAGGGGTATCTAAAGTGCCAATACGCAAACGGTAAAAGTCAGGAGTGTCGGCCTTAATACTGATAATCGGTGAACCACAGTTGCCACAGAAACAGCGCTCTGTGCCTGTACTCGATGCATATTTTTTCACAACATCCTGACCAGACGTCAGTTTGAAATCCGCCTTAGCAATCGGTGCATTGGTTGCATAGGCGGTTCCATTGGCCTTGCGACATTTTTGACAATGGCATTGGACAATATCGCCAATCGGCCCATCAATTTGATAAGTTACTGCACCGCATAGGCAACTGCCCACATACTGCTGAAGATCTGACATCATGATGCTCCTTGAATTTTTTATTCAAATTAGCACAGCTGATTTTCAGTTGCATTGCTTATGGCGATTTTTTTGCCACATTCAAATACTGCAAAACCCCATTACCCGCGGCACGTCCCGTTGCAAAACATGCAGTGAGTAAGTAGCCCCCTGTCGGTGCATCCCAGTCCAACATTTCCCCACATAAAAAAACGGCGGGATTAGATTTTAATTGCAACTGCAAACTCAGCACTTCACGGCGCACACCACCTGCACAACTAATCGCTTCTTCAATCGGACGAAAACCAGTTAAAGGAATCTGGAGTTGCTTAATCTGCTGCGCCAGTTGTTCAGGGTGATTCCAGTGTTCTTTTGCAACCAACTCACGTACTAAATTTGCCTTGGCTGCATCTAAACCAGCTTTACGCCAAACATTACTTAACGACTGTTTTTTCGTGGCTTTCAACCGTACAGCCAATTCGTGAACCGTGACATCAGGCAGTAAATCAAGCGTTAACACTAAAGACTGTTGTTGCTTCTGCTGTGCGCGAAGCGCTCGTCCTTGCTTATAGACCAAACCACTTTCTAGACCGTAATGGGTGATCACGATATCGCCCATACTTTTTTCTGTATCACCCACCCATGCTGCGATACGTTTCAGGGGTTGACCGAAAACGGGTTGCATGTAGCTTGACCATTCATGTTCTACCCCAGCATTACTGGCTTGAAAAGGTTCAATTTCATCGCCATCCAACCAATCTTGCCATGCACCATCACTACCGAGCTGAGACCATGACACTGCTCCACAGGCCAAGACAATGGCATCATAGCTCTGGCTGTGTACTTGATCACTGATCAAAGACTTGATTTCAAGCGTATGCTCTTTGAGGCTGAGGCATTGATGACGATAATGAAACTTGACGCCTGACTCAACCAAGCGTTTCAACCATGCACGCAGTAAAGGCGCAGCTTTCATTTCAATCGGAAAAATACGCCCAGACGTTCCAACATAGGACTCAATGCCTAAACCTTTCATCCATGCTTGAATCCATGCGGCATCCCACTCACGAATCCAAGGCGCCAACCATTCGGCTTGATCATAACGACCGATAAACTGCTCCACAGGTTCTGCATGAGAGATATTCAGTCCTGTTTTACCCGCCATCAGGAACTTACGTGCAGCTGATGGTTTTTGTTCAAATACATCGACCTGAACATCATATTGGCTCAACACTTCTGCCGCCATCAAACCTGCTGGGCCCGCCCCAATAATTGCAATACGCTTTGGCATGATTTATTCAGCTTGATCTGAAGATTGCACCTGTGGCTTCTGACCTTGCAAAGCCTGAAACGTATCAAAACGTGTGCAATACCCTTCAGGTTTGGTGATGATCAACTGTTGGCAGAGCTCGCCTCGTTCTAAATATTTAATTTCAAAATGCGTACGTGCAGAATGACCCGCAATGCACTCTTTCACAAACGGTAATTTCCATACCTCAATCAACTGTTGCTGTGCTTCTTCGATATATTCTGGAATATTGCTGGCTAGAGTGATTTGTCCACCCACTTGTAAACGTGAAATCAGAAATTCAAAAAATGGCATATTCAACCAGCGCTGCGCAGGATTATGCGGTTCAGGATTCGGATAAAGAATAAAAAACTGCTCAACTTGCTGTGGCTGCAAAGCATGCACCACCCACGGCAGAGCATCGGCATGAACCAGTTGTAAATTCTGCTGGCCTTCTAAGCCATGTTGCTTTTGCATCGCCACAAACTTTTCACGGGTTCGCTCAACCGCAATCAGCTTTTTCTCAGGGTGATTGGCCGTAAACAATAAGGCATGTTTACCCTTGCCCGCCCCAATTTCCACACAAATAGGATCACGGCTGATCATTTTGAAATCACGAGGGGCTTGCATACGCTGGGCTTGAAATTGACGAATTGGCATAATCAGATCAAACTAAGAAAAAACCGCATCAGTCTAACAACTGCCAACGTTTTTGCCTATTTCAATCCGAAAATTTTATCTGGAGCACATCATGCCACATACGTTTCCATGCCCGCGCTGTGGTGAAATGAGCCAATGGGAAGATAACGCATTCCGCCCATTTTGTTCAGAGCGTTGTAAGCTAATTGACTTAGGCACATGGGCAAACGATGAATATCGTCTCCCAACACAAGATGCTCCACAGGCCGATAATTCTGAAGAATAATCTGCCTTATTTCATGATATTTTTCATATTTTGATGAGAATTGCTCACCATTTAATTGCTCAATATTTATTCAAAAATAATATTCTTCATCTATAATCCTCCTTAGGTTTTTACTCACTCACATTTGAATAAATCATAAAAATAAACCTTATAGGAGGAGGAAAAGATGAATCTACTCAGTAAAATTATTGTCATTATTGCGTCTTTACTTTCGGTCAGTAGCTTGATGTTTGGCATCTATATACAAGATCTGTTGATCCTTTCGGTTGGGCTCTTATTCGCCTTATTCTCCATCGTGTTTGCTCTCGAAACTCAACACATTTTGAATCATCCATTTCGAAAATAAAAAAGTCAGCACCAACTGACTTTTTTATTTTCAACTAGACAACGAAACACTTAGCCTGCTTTTCCTGCCACAAAAGGGTTATGTTGTTTTTCAAAGCCAATGGTACTGATTGGGCCATGTCCTGAAATAAACTGTGTCTCATCAGGTAAGCTAAAGCATTCGCGCTGAATAGAGTCAATCAACTGCTGATGATTACCACGCGGAAAGTCGGTACGACCTATTGAGCCTTTAAACAACACATCGCCTGTCCACAGTAATCCATAGTTCTTATTATAAAACATCACATGACCAGGAGTATGCCCAGGGGCAAAACGCACTTCAAACTCTTCATTTCCCAGTTTAAGAACTTCCCCGCCTTCAAGCCATGTCGTGACATCTACCTTTTCTGGAATAGGAAAACCATAACGCTGCGAAACTTCTTGGATCATATCCAACCAAAAAGCATCTTCTTTATGCGGGCCAATCACAGGGACATCCCACAGTTTTTTTAATGCACCCACAGCACCCGCATGATCTAAATGTCCATGCGTCAACCACAGCGCTTTTACTGTCAGACCCAACGCTTCGATTTCAGCTTTAAGTTTCTCAGGCTCTCCACCTGCATCAATTAAAATTGCTTCTTTACTGTCACTGTCCCAAACAATCGAACAGTTCTGCTGAAATGCCGTTACAGGCACAATTTTAACTTGCAACATAGCGTGTCAACCTCAATTCGTTTTGCTGGCTAATGTCTGTTTTAAGGCATCAAGATTAGCCTGAACCAAAGTATTGAGCAATTGCAAATGATCTCCGCGGCTGTTCAAGGCTGGAATATATTGATACCGCTCTCCACCGTGAGACAAAAACAATTCAGCATTCTGAATCGCCAATTCCTCTAAAGTTTCTAAGCAATCCGCTGAAAACGCAGGGCTCATAATTTGTACCGACTTCACTCCTTGCTCTGCCCATTCGGTCAGTAAGGCATCGGTATATGGTTTTACCCATTCTTGCTTGCCAAAGCGGGATTGGAAACTGATGGCCCATTCGTCCTCAGCCAGTCCCAACTCTTCTGCCACCAACTGCCCTGTGATGCGGCAACGGTCGGCATAGGGATCGCCTTTATCGGCATAAGGCTGTGGAATACCATGAAAAGACATTAACAGCTTTTCAGCCCCCCCATGTTCAGCACGGAAATCGCGCACACTTTGCGCCAAAGCCTGAATGTATAAAGGGTGCTGATAATAATCGCGAATAATACTCAACCCCGGCAAATTGCGTTGCTTGGGAATCCACTTCGCGAAAGCATCATATAAAGGCGCGCTAGATGTCGCAGAGTACTGCGGAAATAAAGGAAAGAGCACAATATGATCTTGAGGGTTTTGACTCAACTCAGCAAGTAAAGACTGAATACCTGGATTGCCATAGGTCATCGCAGGGACGATATTCAATTCAAATTCAGGATTATCCACAAGAAGTTGCTGTTCTAATGCAGTAACTTGGGTTAGCAAAATCTCTCGCATTGGCGAGTCATTACCCCACACCATTTCATAAGCATGGGCAACACGCTTCGGACGAAACGGCAAAATAAATAAACGAAGAATAATCTGCCAAAGCGGTTTGGGAATTTCAATCACACGCGAATCAGATAAGAACTGATCTAAAAAGCGACGCACTGCGGAAGCCGTCGGTGCATCTGGCGTCCCCAAATTTGCCAAAATAACAGTCACTTTTGCTTTTGCTGCAGTAGACATTCAGCCCTCGTTGCTCGTTTTTGAATGTCCCTACTGTAACAGTTTTCCTTTCATTTTCTAAATGGATAACTACGAAGACTGAAATTGGAAAGCCCGATCATTTTCCAATAAATTACTCTCCAAAAGCTTACTGGCTTTTGGGGTCAACTGCCAAAGCATACGTTGGCGATCGTCGCGACCCGACTGAATGATCCAATCATTTTGACGCATTTGCATTTTAATACTATGTAAGGCACGAATATTAATTTGAGAACGAGCAACCGCATGCGCACGTGGCATTTCTTGCCGCGCATCATTTAAACCCGTTTCATTTAAATATTCATTCATGCGTTTTGAAAAATACTCTTCAGGCGTTGGATGAATAAATGTCGAACCCAGAACCGAGAGTAACTGTGCCCAGGTCATCTGCTTTTGAATTTTCAGTTCCTTAAAGTTTCCATCCTGATAAGCATGCATCCGATAATCAAATACAAAAAACTCATGCATAGCTACTTTCGGCAATGTCAGGAATGGATCGACTTCGCGTTTACCTGCTTCGGTTTCTAACTGCATCACCTTCGCTTTGAGCTTATCTATCTCGTCATGCAATACTTGGGTATTCTGTGGACGAACCCAGCCCGATACAGGATAACGCTCCAACATCTGGGTCATATTCAAACGAACAGCCATCTCCAAATCACGCATCGTTCTATACGTAAAAACCTGATCAACTTCCTGTTGCAGTAGTTTTCTAAAATCTTTGAATTTTTCACGTAACTCAGGCTTGTCATCATGCAAATTAGGATCACGTGCATCTGGATCATCATGCATAAAGACAATAATCGGCTTTTGTTTGGTCACTGCATAAATGTATTCAAGATGCATATAACCCACACCCGATACAGACTGCTCACCGTACTTGCTTCCAAGCAACAAAATGACATAGTCACAGTCATCAATCTGACGGCGTGCAAAAGCCGTTGAAAGTGGTGTCCGTTGTTCTAATCCCCAAGAAAAAAAACCCATACCTACTAAAGTCTGGGCCAAAATCATCCGTTCTGGTTGCATTTCACTTCCAGAGGTCGTAATAAAAACTTGATAACGCTTATCGAGCATCGGTTATCCTCATTATTTTTCGCAGTATCCCATCCCCCAATTTTAACTAGATGGATACAGCGACTAACTCAAGCATGTTAGGTTTCAATTTTTTGACTATATATCAAAATACTAGACTCATTTTTATAAAAATCAATCCGATATATTCGAAATTGTCCAATTTAATTCTGGTTCAAGCAGAAGTTCTAAGATGGGTCTTAAACTTTCTGCGTTATTTCCACTGACAAAACATTCGATTCGAACATCATCAGCATAATTTTGTTCAAATAATAACTCATTTTTGATTAAAATACGGGCTGTTTGTCGTGCAACTGCCTGCCCAGAGTCAATTAATGTCAGTTTCTGACCAAAAATAGATTGTATCGCTATTTTCAAAAAAGGGTAATGGGTACAGCCTAAAACTAAGTAATCTGCGCCTTGATCGACAACGGGTTGTAAAATATCTTTTAAAATGGCTAAACATGCCGCACTCATCTGTGCGCCACTCTCAACAAAAGGCACTAAATCTAAACAAGTCACAGGAATTACGCTAACGCCCGAAGGTTGCGCAAATTTTTCGACGACGTCTTTGATGAGCTGTCCACGAAAAGTCGCAGGAGTGGCCAGTACAGCCACGGTTTTAGATTTACTTTGTAGTACTGCAGGCTTCAAGGCAGGAACAAGGCCAATAATCGGAAAGCTATCGCCATAATGTTCACGTAAATAATCCAAACTAAAGGCTGAAGCGGTATTACATGCTACAACGGCAACTTTACAGCCTTGGCGGTACAACCATTCAATAGCATGTGCAGACAGCTCTCGAATATTTTGGTCATCACGTGGACCATAAGGCACGTGTGCAGTATCGGCAAAATAAATAAAGCGTTCATTCGGCAAATGCTTGGCAATTTCTTGAGCGATGGATAAGCCACCTATTCCCGAATCAAATATCCCGATTGGCGCATCGGCTGTCGCTTTTGGCATGGGGTTGATCAGGGGAAATAAGGGCTGAATGGCACTCATGGGGACTCGTTGCAGTATAAAGTTAAAAGATCAATCAAGCTTAAACCTCAGGTGCCTAATTGCAATAGCAAATCACCACTTTGTAAGCACAGTTTAGCCTGTCCATCTGCATCGTCGCTTAGCTCACCCATTTCCACCAAATGAAAAAAAGCAGCACGCTGAATCAATGCATTAATCCCAAAGCGAACATGCACATAAGGACGTAGCTCCCCTTGGAAGGCACGCATAAAAATGGGATGGGCTTCATCAACAATCACTACATCATGTGTGGTCGTGGTCAGTTGTAGGTAGATTTTTCCTGCAATTTCGACTTGATCGACCTGATTGACAAATAAAGGCTCATCTTCAACCTCGATTTCAATCTGCTCGACAGGGGTTTTAAGATAAAACTTATCTTCTTCTTTCCAAAGTACCGTTGCAAATAGCTCAATCATGGCTGGGCGTTTGATCAATTGACCTTCGTGCCACCATTCTCCATTGGCCAAAACCTTCAAATCCATTGCGCCACAATGCTTTGGGTGCCATTGATCTAAAGGGGGGATTGACCTTTTGTGACCGGACTGTCCATCTTTTATGTATTGTGCAATATCAGTTAAGTTTTTATTATCAGCAATAGCTACTTTTTTCGTCGGATTTGCTGAGTTGTGCTGCTTATCCATAAAATTCATGCCTGTCTGACGGAAAAATAATATGATTCAGCCAATTGGCTAGAACTCGGTTTAAACCTATACTAGCTCACAATATAAAAGACACGATGATAAATTTTGTGTCTGGGAACTAAGAACACTCATGGCAGCACCGTTCTTTGAGTCAAAACGGTTGCCACCTTTAACCATATGAGGAGTCCTACATGGAACACATCGAACGTGAATCGATGGAGTTTGACGTAGTCATCGTAGGCGCAGGCCCTGCTGGCCTTTCTGCTGCGATTAAAATTCGTCAACTTGCAATTGAAAACAACCTTAATGATCTGTCCGTTTGTGTCGTAGAAAAAGGCTCTGAAGTTGGTGCGCATATCCTTTCAGGTGCTGTGCTCGAACCGCGTGCGATCAATGAGTTGTTCCCAAACTGGAAAGAAGAAGGCGCGCCTTTAAATGT
>NZ_DKIK01000079.1:27251-32998 GCF_002454215.1 Acinetobacter sp. UBA6720 | reverse complement strand
TGAAAATAGCACTTTAAATGCAGCCAAACTGGATGCTGAAGAACAGCACCGTTCTCAAGTTGTGCAAAAAAATAGCTTAATTACCCAGAAACAAGAACAAATTGATGATTTAACTGAGCAATTAAGTAGCGCTCAGACCCAATATCAACACTTGAATACTGATGCGACTGCTTTGGCCGATCGTTATAGCCGTTTGGAAAAAAGTTGTACGGATTTAAAAAATCGCTTTCAGGAAATCTTGGCTGAACGTAATGAATTACGTGCAATTAAAGAAAAATTGAACAATGATCAGCGTCAAGCGCAGCAAGAAATCCAAGCACTTCAGCAAGAACGTGAAAGATTGTTACAAAAAAATGAACATGCCAAAGCTAAAGTCGAAGCCATCATCCAACGTCTAGCTATTTTAGGTACAGAGCAAGACCATCACGCGCAAGAAATTCAGCAACTTGCCCATCCAACAGAAGCTGGTGAGGAAGTTTAATCATGAGTGAACAAATTACTGTTGAATTACGTGTCTTAGGTCATAGTTTTCGTTTAGTCACAACAGAAAAAGAGAAAGCTGACCTTGAACGTGCAGCGCTACTTTTAAATGATAAATATGATGAATTTCGTCGTAAAGCACCACGTGTAGAACCTAGTAAAATCATCATTATGGTGGCGCTTGAGTTAATGCAAGAAGTTCTGTCTATGAATAAAACGCTACAAGAATATGCACATGCAGAACGTTTGTTAGCGAGCATTATTGAAGACGTTAAAGATTTTACCTAAAGTGCTTTCATTTTTGCATAAACTATCAACACTTGTGCACGAGTTTACAGTTCGTAGCGGTCTATGAGTTGCCATCAACGTGAGATGCGTTATACTTAATGCAACTCTGAGGTGTTCGCCAGCGGGTCTATTCCCCTGCCGATACTTAAACTTATGGATTGTGTTCTGTATATTTAGAGTGTATGCCCGTCTTCGAGCGGGAAACCCAGCAAGTATACGTCGCGTCCACCTTGAACTCATCGGGTTCAGGGTAACGACACATGCAGCGGCATCTTCGGAGTACTTTATTTTTACCAATAACAACAAGTTACAATAAAACATATCTCTTATTCTGTTTATGTAAATTCACATAAATCATCAAAAGTAGTCATATGGTAGGCTCTGCTGCTATAGATTATTTCGTATTATTAAAAGTCTGTTGATTTAACAACCTAGGAAATGGAAGTATTTGAAGCCCACCATTGAACAGGTAGAAAAGCTTTATCTTAATTTTGTCTCAACGTAGATATAGAGCAAGCCCATACGAAGAAAATATTCTTTCTTTATTTGTTAAATCTTTATCGAACCATTTTTCTACTTTATTTATCCATACAACAAAGTCACTCGCGCTCATTTTTAAAAATGTCCAAACGAAAAACCTGACTTAGCTGCATGCTACATCAGGTTCATTTAGATGATTAAATTTTTAGCAAATTGAGCCAATGATCTGCTCTGCGTGACAAGTTGCTCCTTGCTGAACCGTCAATTGAATCACTCCGCTTTGATGCGCAAGTACAGGGACTTCCATTTTCATGGCTTCCATAATCGCAACCACTTGCCCCTCTGCGACCTGCTCCCCGTTTTCTATTTTCCAAGTGCTAATCACGCCATTGATCGGTGCAAGTAAATGTTCAGCACGCATGGCTGTTTCTGTAGCTGGTTGGTCTTGAGCAGTGATGGTAGAGTTTTGTGCAAACATGCCCGCTGGTAAGCCTAAACGATGTAATTTTCCATCAATTTCAATATAGCTGAGTAACATCGGTTGTTGATGATTCGGAATACTGCGTTTCGTTGGTTTTAAGTCTTGCTTAAAATCATTTTCAATCCAACGAGTATGGACATTAAATGTGTCGGCAAAATCAGCTTCATTTAATACAGCACGGTGAAAGTCTAAAACCGAAGCAACCCCTTCAATTTTAAATTGCTTAAGCGCACGTTTTGCACGAGCAATAGTAACCTCACGTGTTGGACCTGTGATAATCAGTTTTGCCATGAGCGAATCAAAATGACTCGATACCAAAGAGCCTGTACGAACACCTGTGTCTACGCGTACGCCCTGACCAAACGGTGCTTCAAATAAACTCAATACACCAAATGCAGGAATAAAGCCACGAGCAGGGTCTTCAGCATTGATACGAAACTCAATGGCATGCCCCTGCACTTTCGGGGTTTCTTTGATTGAAAGTTCATGACCTTGAGCCACGCGAATTTGCTCAACCACTAAATCAACTTTTGCTGTTTCTTCCGTGACAGGATGTTCCACCTGCAAGCGGGTATTAACCTCTAAAAATGAAAGCTTTCCATCACGGCTCAGCAAATATTCAACTGTACCCGCACCGACATAGTTGGCTGCCTGACAGATATTTTTAGCCGAAGTTAAAATTTCTTGATATATCTCATCGCTGATAAAAGGCGCTGGCGCTTCTTCAACCAACTTCTGATTACGACGCTGTAGCGAACAATCACGTGTACCTAAAACCACTACATTGCCATGTTGATCCGCAATC
Organism: Acinetobacter sp. UBA6720; assembly: GCF_002454215.1. Classification (NCBI taxonomy): domain Bacteria; kingdom Pseudomonadati; phylum Pseudomonadota; class Gammaproteobacteria; order Moraxellales; family Moraxellaceae; genus Acinetobacter; species Acinetobacter sp. UBA6720. Next base: position 30,464 of record NZ_DKIK01000079.1, on the reverse strand, counting down.
ACTTGCGCTTCGACATGGCGTGGTTGATCTAGATATTGTTCAACAAAACACTCACCGCGGCCAAAAGCAGCTTGTGCTTCACGTACAGCCGAATCATACAGCTCTTTTACATCTTCCAGTTTCCAAACGACTTTTAAACCTCGACCACCACCGCCAAATGCGGCTTTAATCGCAATAGGTAAACCAAACCGCTTTGCAAACTCGAGGGCTTCATCAGCATTATTTAAAGGATCTTGTGTGCCTTGAACTAAAGGAGCACCCACTGAAGCGGCGATTTTACGCGCTTCAATTTTATCACCCAATTTTTCAATGGCACTTGGCGATGGTCCGACCCACTTTAAGCCTGCATCAATCACTGCTTGGGCAAATTCAGCACGTTCAGATAAAAAACCATAACCCGGATGAACCATGGTTGCTTTGGATTTTTTAGCAACCTCAAGAATGGCTGGAATATTCAAATAGGTTTCACGTGCAGTTGCACCCGCCAAACCCCATGCTTCATCCGCCAGCTCGACATGCATACTGTCCATATCGTCATCGGCATATAACGCAACTGAGCTAATACCCATATCTCGGCAAGCATGAATAATACGAACAGCAATTTCACCACGGTTTGCAATTAATAATTTTTCAGTCGTCATCATTCATTCTCAAAATCTGTAAATTCAGTCATTTTTTTAAATTTGATTTGGCACCCTGCTGGAATCTGCGCCACTAGGTCCCAATGGTGCTTCGCCACAGAAGCAATGACGGGGTAGCCGCCAGTTAAAGGATGGTCGTTCATAAACAGTACAGGTTGACCACTGGGTGGAATCTGTAAAGCACCAATACAAGTTCCCTCACTTTCCAACTCATGGGTAATTTTGCGCCGCAACGGCTGCTCACCTGAGAGTCTCAGTCCAACCCGATTGCTTTCATTGGTCACAAGCCAAGCTTGCTGGCATAAGCGCTCAATGCTCTCTGCTTCGAACCAATCCGTTCGCGGTCCCATCACAATGTCGAGCTCTACTACATCGCCAACTTTAGGCAAGTGCAACTTTGCAACTTCGGTGACACTAATATTTGAAACTTCAACCTGTCCTTGATAAACCGTATCCCCCGTTTTTAGAGGTTCTGGCCCTAATACAGCCAAACTATCAAATGAGGCACTCTTCAGCACAGGCTGCACGTCGATACCACCACGAATCGCCAGATAATTCCTCAGCCCTGCCGTCGGTGCTTGAATCTGAAACTCATCACCGTCATCAAGAGCAATCGCTTGATAGCTCTCAAAGTCAGTCTTTTGGCCATCACTAAATTTCACGTGGATGTTTGAAATTGCTCCCGTAACCGCAATAACTGCAGACTGATGCATTTTGGCTTTCAAACCACCATTTAAAACTTCAATCACAGGCGTCTGAGTTGGGTTACCAACAATTCGATTTGCGCTGTGCATTGCCGATACATCCATCGCCCCTGCAACACCCACACCAATATTGGTCTGGTTAAAACGCCCTTCATCTTGAATCAGCATCTGTAGACTCGGTGCCGTTACCGTAAACAAAGGCATGGATTGTTTCGGCTCAACTGTACGAGTGACTTGCTGTGCTACGCTAACCGTGGTCGGTTGATGTGTGACATCTTCAAAATGTACCGTCATCCCCGGTAACAGTAGCGCTGGATTTTTACGCTCTAGATCCCACATTTTTTCAGCAGTCGTACCGATCAACTGCCAGCCCCCCGGACTATCTTTCGGGTAAATCCCTGAATATTGTCCTGCCAGTCCCAAAGAACCCGACGGTATTTTTTTACGTGGTGCAGCTAAACGAGGAATATCTGTAAAAGGCCGATCGGGACTGCTCATATAAGCAAAGCCCGGTGCAAAGCCAATAAAGGCTACATTCCAAATACTTTGACGATGCTTCAAAATCACATCGGCAATTGAAAGCCCTTGTAACTCTGCAACCTGAGCAAGGTCTTCACCCGTATAGCAGATAGGAATAATCAGCTCTTCGACATTACGCTCAACGCCTGAACCAATTTTTACAGTCTGAATCGAAGCAACCAGTGTTTTAAAGGTGGTCTCGATTTCATTAAAAAATACCAAAATCGTTTTTGCAGCAGGGACTAAGTCTTTAATTCCATTCAATTGCATCGTGTGCAATTTATTGTACAACGCCAATGTTTCCTCTAGGCTGGCAAGCTCTATGAGAAAACAATCCGCGTTTACCGATAAAAAACGCATATGCCTATCCTTTTAATTGTTCTTTCGTGCCGCTTAACCTATCCATGCACGATCAGGAATGTCGGTAATAAACATATGACCGGGTGCATGGCTGATCGCAAAAGGAATTTTTGAGTTCATCACCGCTGCTTGTGGGGTGACGCCACAAGCCCAAAACACAGGAATTTCCCCAGCCTCAATACGTGAAGCATCACCAAAGTCTGGCTGATTCACATTACGAATGCCTAAACCTTCAGGATGTCCAATATGTACAGGTGCGCCATGCACACTTGGCATCCGTGCTGTAATTTTGACGGCATCCGCGATTTGATGGGATGGAATTGGGCGCATAGAAACCACCATGTTGCCAGAAATACGCCCCGCAGGCTGACATGGAATACTACTCAAATACATCGGCACATTGGTCTGATCATGGATATGACGAACTTCAATGCCCGCCTCTTGCAGTGCAGTTTCAAAAGAAAAACTACAGCCAATTAGAAAGGTCACTAAGTCAGGATGCGCATGATAAATGTCTCTCGCATCGGTTACTTCATCGACCATTTCACCGTCTTTCCAAATGCGATAACGAGGGAAGTCCGTGCGTATATCTGAGTTTTCTGCCAGTCTCGTGGCATATACACCTTCCTCTAGCACGTCTAAAACAGGACAGCTTTGCGGATTGCGATGAGCATAGAGTAGAAAATCATAAGCCCAATCTTTAGGTACCGAAATCATATTGACCTGCGTCATGCCCGCAGCCATACCCGCCGTTGGTTTGTCAAAGCCTGCACGAATTTTTAAACGCGCGGCTAAAGCGGCTTCAAGCTGCGCTGAATCGACTCGGATATCCTTATACATTGCTTACTTCCTCATGCTTTAAGACAAAGGGACGAATTTCAATATGATGATTTAACAGTTCAGCTTTAATCGCAGCCGACATCTCTAAGGCACCCGCGGTGTCACCGTGTAAGCAAATCGTATCGGCTTGAATAGGGGTAAATACACCA
>NZ_DKIK01000079.1:25141-27177 GCF_002454215.1 Acinetobacter sp. UBA6720 | reverse complement strand
AAATACACCATCAATCGACTCAACCCCGCCATTTTTCAACATAGACACCACACGGCGTGCCACAAAGGCCGAATCATGTAAAACAGCCCCATCCAAACGACGTGAAACCAATGAACCATCACTGTTATAAGCACGGTCTGCAAATGCCTCAGAGACAACCTTTAAGCCTGCTGCACGTGCTTGCCCAACCAAGTGGGAACCTGCCAGTGCCACCAAAACCAGTTCTGGGTTATACATTTTGATAGCATCAATCACCGCAGCGGCCTGAACTTGATCGTGTGCAATGGTGTTATACAGTGCGCCATGGGGTTTCACATATTGCACGTGAGAACCAGCCACTTTGGCTAAACCATCCAGTGCGGAAATTTGATACAACACATCGGCAATCAGCTCATCACGTGACACATCCATATTACGGCGACCAAAACCGACGAGGTCTGGATAAGATACATGCGCGCCAATCGTGACATTCAATTCAACCGCCTTACGCAGTGTTTTTAAAATCCCCAGCGGATCTCCTGCATGAAAGCCACATGCAATATTGGCACTTGTCACCACGGGTAGAATTTGGTCATCATTGCCCATTTTCCACGAACCAAAACTTTCACCTAAGTCACTATTTAAATCTACAAACATGGCTCAATTCCTTTATCACTTCACCGTCGTCTGGCTTAAAGTTTGGTTAAATAATTAAAGACTGTGGTAAAGGACATATAGCCCATCCACCATGTCAACATACATGTGAGTACACCCAAAATAAGTAACCATTTTGGATAGTTATAATTCCCCATCATATCTTTACGGCAAGCAGCTACATAAACAAAAATCGTTAAACCGATTGGCAATACCAAACCATTAAAGCCACCAACGAAGATCAATAATCCAGCAGGTGTCGCGCCCAGTACCACATACAACAATAACGCTAAAGCGATAAATGTAATGGTGGTGTAATTGGTTTGTTTTGGACTAAGATTTTTCTTAAATGCAGTAAAGAATGAAACCGAAGTATAAGCGGCGCCAATGGTACTACTGATCCCTGCTGCCCAGAAAATCAAACCAAATAGTTTATAACCAAAAGTTCCTGCGGCATATTGAAAAGCTTGTGCTGCTGGATTGGCATCATGGCTGGCTAAATCAATCGTTGCACCACTGACCACCACGCCCAAAAAAGCTAAAAACAGCACATAGCGCATGATGCCTACAACCACAATACCTTTGGTTGCAGCTCTTGCGACTTCATCAATATTTTCAGGGCCAACCGCGCCTTTATCCAGTAAACGATGGGCGCCTGCATAGCAGATATAACCGCCGACCGTTCCACCAACAATCGTAGTGATAATGGCAAAATCAATCTGGTCGGGTGCAAACGTTTGATGCACAGCTTGGCCCACAGGTGGCATTACAATGACAGCAACAATGATAATCAAGATGATTTTGAGCAACCCCAAAACGATCATGCTTTTATCCATGGCCAGCGTGGCTTTTCTTGAAGCAAAAATTAAAATGGCTAAAGCACCACTTAAAATGCCACCCCATTTGGTGTCTAACCCAAATAAAGCATTGAGACCTAACGCTGCGCCTGCAATATTACCAATACTGAAGAAAAAGCCACCCAAAATGACCAGAAAAGCCAGTAAGTAACCACTGCCCGGCAAGGCTTTATTGGCAATATCCGAGGCACGCATTTGGGTCAGTGTTACAACACGCCAAATGTTTTGTTGAACCACATAATCAATCAAAATAGACACGAGAATGGCAAAACCAAACGCCGCACCCAATTTCACAGTAAAGACTGCGGTTTGAGTTAGAAAACCGGGTCCCATTGCGGAGGTTGCCATCATAAAGATTGAAGCAACAATGGCCCATTGGCGATCTGATAAAAAAGAAGATTTTAATAAAGACATATTTAATGCGTTCCTCGTCCATTTGAGCTTAATAACGCTATTTTCAAGTTGAACCAAGAACATCATTTTGTTTGCAAATTCTGTTCTTAAATCCCTTTAACTGACAAAGATTCCCTGTTGCCCAACCAAAGC
>NZ_DKIK01000079.1:0-25077 GCF_002454215.1 Acinetobacter sp. UBA6720 | reverse complement strand
ATGGTGGATCAAATCTTCTATTTGAAATAAGAACATAGGCAAGCACGATGAACAATACGACTTTTTACATCCATTGTTAAATATAAATAACTGTATTTTATTGTTTTTTATTTATTATAAGTCTAGTGATAAATTTTACTTATCACGCACGATAAGCTGCTTTTATGGTTTTTCAAACAAATTACGTTTTGAGATAAAGTAACTTCACTTGTCAAAAAACTGGTACGCCTCAATTATTTTTTGATTTTTTCAAGCAATCTTTTCATTGCACTTTCAGAAACAGTGACTGCGACATCGGTTAATTTCTCTTTCAAGGCTGCATCATTGCCTTGCATATAAATCGAGGTGAAATGAAAGGTTTTTAGCTGGATCGGGGTATTCAAAATTTCTAAGCGACCATCGGTAATTTCCTTTAGCGCCGTTAAGGTCGGCACAACGGCAATCCCTAACCCTTGCTCTGCAAGACGCAATAAGGTCGCAAGCGAATAACTGGTAATTGAAAGCGGCTCATCCAGTGCCTGTTCTTTCATTTTGGCCTTGAGCTCTTTATAGGGATAGGTAATTTTTGGATAGGTTAAAATGGTATGCGACATCAATGCCTTAAATGACATTTGACCTACACCACCTTTAAAAGATGGAGCTGCCAAAAAACTCAGTTCAAAGTCACACAGCGCCTGCTCTACACACTCGAAAGCCAAAGTCGGGCCCAGCAAAAAGGCCATGTCCAAATCCCCTGTACGCACACCTTCTTGCAAATTTGGAGTTAAATCCACCACAATTTCCACAGAAACTTTGGGAAATTCTTTTTGTACTTTTTCGATATATTCAACCAACCACGTATAAACAATCGTCTCCGAAACACCTAAACGAATCGTTCCTGTGAGGTGTTGGTTTTCAGTTAGCTCGGCCACCAAATCGGTTTCCAAACGCATAAACTTTTCAGCATATTTAAACAGGGTCATGCCTTTATGGGTGGGTTTAAGCTGTCGAAAACCGCGATCAAGGACTTTAAAACCTAAATCATTTTCTAGAGCAGTGATTTTTTGGGAAACCGCAGGCTGAGTGGTTTGTAATTTTGCAGCAGCCTTATTGAAGCTATTTAAGGTCACAACCCAATAAAATGCCTCTAGACTTTTTAAATTCACCTTAAATCTTGTCCTTATTCGATTCCAGTTATCGTACAGTAGTTACCACTCTTTTTAAGTGATGATACTTCAGTCTACAAAATAGGATAAAAACCAGTAGATCTAAATTTATACAGCATAATATTTTGATCTAAAAAGTAATTTATCAAAGCTCTTTTCAGGTTTAAATTTTTCCATTTTGACATCACTATTTGCATAAAATTCAACAGTATTCCAACCTAAGTGCTTATAAAACTGATATGCCCGACTTTTTGAGTCTGTTTCTAAGTAAATACGATTATATTTTTGAAATAATAAGGCTTCTGCCTCTTTCATTAACTGTTTTCCAAAGCCTTTCCCTTCATGATCGGGATGTACAAAACTTGCAAAAACCATCCCCGCTTTAAAATCAACTATTGAGAAACCAAGTGCCATCCCTGCCTTTTCCACAACCCAAATACATGGTTCACTTTCCATCATCGCCAAAACTGAAATTGGGGTAATACCCATCTCTGTCAATTGCTCTAGGGAAAGGTGATTTTCTTTTACACTGATTCGGATATCAAAAATTGATTTGATATCATGTGGCGTGGCCAGTCTAATCAATTGCATATACTTCTCTAAATTTTATTTTCAATAAATACCATTAAGCTCAAACGCTTATTCTCGACTACTGCCAATGCCCATTTGAATGGTGAAAATACTGTTTGAGTTTAGGTTTTCATAATGCACTGTGCCCTTATGTGCAATCACAATGGCATTGACCACCGCAAGTCCAAGGCCAGTTCCACCAAACTCTTTATTGCGTGACTGTTCCAAGCGAAAGAACGGGTCGAATAAATGTTGTTGAAATTCTTCAGCAAGCCCTGGTCCATTATCAGCAACTTTTAGCTGCCACATTTTTCCATCAGTTTGAGATGAAATAGTTAACTTTCCTGCATTTGCATAACGAATAGCATTATCAATCAAAGCAATCAATATTTGTTCAATACGGCGTTGGTCACAAAAAACAGGCGTTGTTTCCAAATCCAATACTGGTGTTAAATCTGCCTGTATCAAACGCTCTTCAAATATTTTCAATACCTTATCAACACTGTCTTGCAGATTAACCCATTCATAATTTAAACGTAGCTGTTGATTTTCAACCAAACTCAGCGTACGTAAGTCTTCCACCAAATGAGAAAGGCCTTCAACTTGGTTTAATAAACTCTTGATTAAGGCTGGATTGGGTTCAAAAACACCATCTACCATGCCTTGCAAACGTCCCTGTAAAATCGTGATGGGAGTTCTTAATTCATGGGCAATTGCGGCATTCCAAACTTGCGCATTTTGTACAGAAACTTCAAGTTTATATGCCATATCATTAAAATGTTGTACCAACTCAGAAATTTCAATCGAGTGTCCTTGTGTATCTTCAGCCCTTGCGGACAAATCACCCTGACTAATTTTCTTAGCAGCTTCGACCAAAAAATTGAGGGGCTGAATAAACCGCTGTGCGAGATACATCCCAATGATTAAAGAAATAACTGAGCCACAGAAAATCACGGTCGCCAACCAAATCCAATCGACAAAATGAAATTCATTCCAGTCTTCTTGCAATGCGCTTAAAGTAATCCAACCTGCATCAATCGCATAGTCATAAATAAAGTACCCGAGAACAATAGAGAATAGCGTCACGCTTAAATTGACAATACTTAAGGCGATAAATAACTGTGTACTAATACCTGACTTATTTTTCATATTATTTTCTAGCCCTATTCCTTCGCATTCTCCACATCTTGCACGGTTTTACATTACTCATTGCAAGTCTTTTGGCTGATCTAATCGGTACCCGACCCCACGTACATTCATTAGTATCTGCTCAAGTCCTTGCTCTTCAAGTTTCTTTCTTAACTTACTCACATGACTGTCAACTGTACGTTCAAGCGCATCACTATCTGGCAAGCATTGGTTCATCAGCTCACTACGACTAAATACTTTATGTGGATGATCAATCATTAACAGAAGAATTTTATATTCCGTTAACGTCAGATTCAGTAAAATCTTTTTATTCTGTCGCTGTACATAGACACTACGAAGTTCTGTATTAATTTCAATATTTCTATACAACAAGTGCTTCTGCTGGGCTTGCATACTGTGCTGAGTTCGTCTTAAGACCGCTTGCACCCGTGCAACCACTTCATTTGGGTTGAACGGTTTGACCACAAAGTCATCCGCACCAATTCTGAGTGCCATCACTTTATCAATATCTTGATCGAGTGCTGTCAACATGATGACAGGCGTTTGTGCTTTTTGACGAATTTTACTTAGCACTTCCCAACCGTTTAGCTCAGGCAACTTAATATCGAGCACAATTAGATCAATTACTTGTGCTGCATGTATTTCAATTGCTTGCTTGCCATTCATCGCACGAATCACGTGCATCCCTTCACGTTTTAAATAGTGCTCGATAATATCGCCAATCTCATACTCATCTTCTACAACAAGAATCTGTTTGTCATGGCAATCAAAAGAAAATGAAGCTTCGAACATGAATAGGTTATCGAATAATTTCAGTCAATCTCCATAATACGCCGATTTATCTGTGTATCTCCACACTTTTTCCACATTTCAGAGATCATCGTTACACACTTCTCAAAAATAATGACAGCATCAAAAACTCCCAAGGCTTGGACAGTATGCAAAAGCATCTTTTACTTCCATTATTTTTATCTATCGGACTGATACTACAAGGGTGTGGCTCAGAGCAAGCAACTCAGGCAGAAGCTGCTCCTGCAAAAGTAAGCGTACTCAATATTCAACCGCAGTCGGTGAATTTTAGCGAGAACCTCCCTGCGCGTGTACAAGCCTTCCGTACTGCTGAAATACGTCCACAAGTCGGTGGCATTATTGAAAAGGTATTGTTTACTCAAGGCAGTGAAGTTAAAGCAGGACAAGCACTCTATAAAATTAATTCAGAAATCTTTCAAGCCGATGTGAATAGTAATCAGGCTTCACTCAATAAAGCAGAAGCTGAGGTTGCACGTTTAAAAGTTCAGCTAGCACGTTATGAACAATTACTGCCTAGCAATGCGATCAGTAAGCAAGAAGTCAGTAATGCTCAAGCTGAATACCGTCAGGCTTTGGCTGATGTTGCACAAATGAAAGCCTTGCTGACTCGTCAAAACCTGAATCTGCAATATGCCACTGTACGCGCACCGATTTCAGGTCGTATCGGACAATCATTCGTGACTGAAGGTGCTTTGGTAAGTCAAGGTGATACGAATACCATGGCGACTGTTCAACAAATCGACAAAGTCTATGTCGATGTAAAGCAATCTATTAGCGAATATGAACGACTACAGGTCGCACTACAAAGCGGTGAGTTATCGGCAAATAATGAGAAGACCGTTCGGATTTCCAACAGCCACGGACAGCCTTATAAAGTCAGTGCGAAGATGCTGTTTGAAGATATTAATGTCGATCCCGAAACAGGTGATGTCACCATCCGCATCGAAGTGCAGAATCCTGAACGTAAACTCCTTCCGGGGATGTATGTCCGCGTCAATATCGACCGTGCTTCTGTTCCTCAAGCCTTGCTCGTCCCTGCTCAAGCGATTCAACGTAATATCAATGGTGATCCACAAGTCTATGTCATCAATACTAAAGGTACGGCAGATATTCGCCCAATCGAATTGGGTCAGCAATATGAGCAGTATTACATTGCCAATAAGGGACTAAAAACAGGTGACAAAGTAGTCGTTGAAGGGGTTGAACGCATCCAAGCGAATCAAAAACTGCAACTCACGACTTGGAAGGCGCCATCATCGAACAATAGCACCTCACCTATGACTCAAGGAGCGAAATGATGATGTCACAATTTTTCATTCGCCGCCCTGTGTTTGCATGGGTGATTGCGATTTTCATTATCCTGTTTGGGCTACTCAGTATCCCCAAACTGCCGATTGCTCGCTTTCCAAGTGTCGCGCCACCTCAAGTCAACATTAGTGCGACTTATCCCGGCGCAACGGCAAAAACCATTAATGACAGTGTTGTGACCTTGATCGAAAGAGAATTATCTGGGGTTAAAAACCTGCTTTATTATAGTTCGACCACAGATACCTCTGGTACAGCGCAAATCTCAGCGACCTTTAAACCAGGTACAGATGTTGAAATGGCACAAGTCGATGTGCAAAACAAAATCAAAGCAGTTGAAGCACGCCTACCACAAGTTGTTCGTCAACAAGGCTTACAAGTCGAAGCATCTTCATCAGGCTTTTTGATGTTAGTCGGGATCAATTCGCCTAATGGTCAATATTCTGAAGTTGATCTGAATGATTATTTGGTTCGCAATGTGGTGGAAGAACTGAAACGTGTTGAAGGTGTGGGGAAAGTTCAATCCTTCGGTGCAGAAAAAGCCATGCGAATTTGGGTCGACCCCAATAAACTGGTGTCTTATGGCCTGTCAATTAGTGATGTGAATACCGCGATTCGCGAGAACAATGTTGAAATTGCACCCGGTCGCCTTGGAGATATGCCTGCTGAAAAGGGTCAACTGATTACTGTACCACTCTCTGCACAAGGGCAATTGGGCAATGTTGAGCAATTTAGAAATATCAGCTTAAAAAGTAAAACCAATGGCAGTGTGATCAAGCTGTCCGATGTCGCCAAGGTTGAAATCGGCTCACAAGCCTATAACTTTGCCATTTTGGAAGATGGTAAACCTGCTACGGCTGCTGCAATCCAACTCAGTCCGGGCGCGAATGCGGTCAAAACGGCGGAGGGTGTTAAAGCCAAAATCAAAGAACTAAAGTTGAACTTACCAGAAGGGATGCAAATCAGTGTTCCTTATGACACTGCACCTTTCGTTAAAATTTCGATTGAGAAAGTGATTCATACCTTACTCGAAGCTATGGTTCTGGTTTTCATTGTAATGTATCTGTTCTTGCATAATGTTCGTTATACCTTAATTCCTGCGATTGTCGCGCCAATTGCATTGCTAGGTACTTTTGCAGTCATGCTATTGGCAGGCTTTTCCATCAACGTACTGACCATGTTTGGTATGGTGCTTGCGATTGGGATCATCGTTGATGATGCAATTGTAGTGGTTGAAAACGTAGAACGAATCATGGCGACAGAAGGTTTGTCTCCTAAAGAAGCGACCTCTAAAGCGATGAAGGAAATCACCAGTCCAATTATAGGGATTACACTGGTACTGGCTGCGGTGTTTTTACCGATGGCGTTTGCCAGTGGTTCAGTGGGGATTATCTATCAGCAATTTACATTAACCATGTCAGTGTCAATTCTGTTCTCCGCATTATTGGCTTTGATCTTAACCCCTGCTCTCTGCGCGACCATTCTAAAACCGATTGATGGTCATCATCAAAAGAAAGGTTTCTTTGCATGGTTTGATCGTAGCTTTGACAAAGTCACCAAGAAATATGAAGTGATGCTACTCAAAGTCATCAAGCACAGTATTCCGATGATGGTGATCTTTGTGATGATTACGGGCATTACCTTTGCAAGCATGAAATATTGGCCCACCGCATTTATGCCCGAAGAAGATCAAGGCTGGTTTCTCACCTCTTTCCAACTGCCATCGGATGCGACTACTGAACGTACTCGAAATGTGGTGAATGAGTTTGAAAGCAGTCTAAAAGACAATCCAAATGTGAAAAGTAACACTACTATTATGGGTTGGGGCTTTAGTGGTTCGGGACAAAACGTGGCAGTCGCGTTTACGACCCTTGCCGATTTTAAAGACCGCACATCGACAGCAACCGAAATGACCAATACCGTCAATGCAACCATGGCGAACAGTAAAGAAGGTGCAACCATGGCGGTACTTCCGCCTGCCATTGATGAATTGGGCACTTTTTCAGGTTTTAGTTTACGTTTACAAGATCGAGCCAACTTAGGTATGCCTGCGCTACTGGCTGCTCAAGACCAGTTAATGGCAATGGCTGCCAAGAATAAAAAATTCTATATGGTGTGGAATGAAGGTCTACCACAAGGTGACAACATTTCTTTAAAAATTGACCGTGAGAAACTCAATGTTTTAGGGGTGAAGTTCTCTGATGTCTCAGACATCATCTCGACCTCAATGGGATCTATGTATATCAACGACTTTCCAAATCAGGGTCGTATGCAACAAGTGATTGTTCAGGTTGATGCCAAAGCACGGATGCAATTGAAAGACATTTTAAATCTCAAAGTAGCGGGTTCAAGCGGGCAATTAGTTTCTTTATCCGAAGTGGTCACCCCTCAATGGAGCAAAGCACCACAACAATACAATCGCTATAACGGTCGCCCATCCTTGAGTATTGCAGGGATTCCAAACTTTGATACCTCATCTGGTGATGCGATGCGTGAAATGGAACAACTGATTGCCAAATTACCGAAAGGCATTGGTTATGAATGGACGGGTATTTCCTTACAGGAAAAACAATCTGAATCACAAATGGCGTTCTTACTCGGTTTATCTATGCTGGTGGTCTTCCTTGTACTCGCTGCACTCTATGAAAGTTGGGCAATTCCACTGTCAGTGATGCTCGTCGTACCACTGGGTATTTTCGGTGCAATTGTGGCAATTATGTCGAGAGGGATGATGAATGATGTGTTCTTTAAAATCGGCTTGATTACCATCATCGGTTTATCTGCCAAGAATGCCATTTTGATTGTTGAATTTGCCAAGATGCTCAAGGAAGAAGGCATGAGTTTAATTGAAGCCACTGTTGCGGCAGCAAAACTTCGTTTACGCCCGATTCTGATGACTTCACTTGCCTTTACTTGTGGTGTAATTCCATTGGTCATCGCATCAGGTGCAAGTTCAGAAACCCAACATGCCTTAGGCACAGGCGTATTTGGTGGCATGATCTCAGCAACAATTCTGGCGATTTTCTTTGTACCTGTCTTTTTTATCTTTGTCTTGGGTGCAGTTGAAAAGCTGTTTTCTTCGAAAGAAAAAAATCCATCTTAAATAGCATTGAACAGAGAAAATCAAACGATTTTCTCTGTTCTCTCCTCTGCATTCATCTTTATATTATTTGGAGAAGACCATGTCTAAAGTGACTGTCTTATCTCGTGGGCTACTCATCTCTACGCTTTCAATGACAATGACGGCGTGTATGAATATGCAAGCACCTCAGCCGATGATCAAATCAGATATTCCACAGAGTTTTGCACAGACAAACACAGGAATTTCGATTGCACATCAGGGCTATAAACAATTCTTTGTTGATACGCAATTATTACAAGTGATTGAAATCAGCTTAGATCACAATCGTGATTTACGTACAGCCACGTTGAATATTCAACGTGCACAGCAACAGTACCAAATCAGCAAAAATGATCAACTACCGACTATTGGTGCAAATGGTAGTGCGATTCGACAAGTCAACGCTTCTGTGAATCCCAATAACCCTTATTCAGCTTTCCAAGTCGGGCTTGGTATGACAACCTATGAACTGGATTTTTGGGGACGTGTGAAAAGCTTAAAAGATGTGGCGTTGAATAATTACTTTGCCACGCAAAGCGCACAAGAAGCCACGCAGATCAGTTTAGTCAGCCAAGTTTCTCAAGCTTGGTTGGATTATGCCTATGCTCAAGCCAATTTAAACTTTGCTGAACAAACACTTAAAGCGCAACTTGATGCATACAATCTGAACAAAAAACGTTTTGATGCGGGTATTGAAAGTGAAGTCCCTTTGCGTCAAGCACAGATTTCCGTAGAGACTGCCACAAATGATGTGGCTGCGTATAAAACCCAAGTATTACAGGCACAGAATTTACTCAATCTATTGGCTGGGCAAGTTGTTCCTCAACACCTTCTCCCAAATCATGCCGTGAAAAGTATCAGTGCCGAAACCAACTTTGCGACAGGTTTAAGTAGTGATTTACTCAATAATCGCCCTGATCTAAAAGCGGCTGAATATCAACTTCAAGCTGCGGGTGCAAATATTGGCGCAGCAAAAGCACGTATGTATCCAAACATTAGTCTGACAGGTTCTACAGGTTATGCCTCAACTGAACTAAAAGATTTATTTAAATCTGGCGGTTTTTCTTGGTCAGTTGGCCCAAGTATTGAACTTCCTATCTTTGATTGGGGAACGCGTAAAGCCAATATTAAGATTGCTGAAACAGAACAGAAAATTGCATTGGCGAATTATGAAAAAGCCATTCAGTCTGCATTCCGTGAGGTCAATGATGCCTTGGCTGCACAGGCTCATATCGAAAATCGTTTAAATGCGCAACGCCGTTTGGTTTCCGCGACCGATACCACCTACAAATTATCCACGGCTCGTTTTAAAGCAGGCATAGAGAGTTATTTAACCGTGTTGGATGCTCAACGCTCTGCTTACGCAGCTCAACAAGGTCTACTGATGCTTGAACAAACCAAATTGAATACTCAAATCGAATTATACAAAGCTTTAGGCGGTGGGCTATCTAGACCCATTTCTTAACTTTTCAATGATGAGAACTCAGTGCCTCATTCAAGAGAATTTTATTTATTCAATCAGCGCAAAATAAGAAAGGGTCTTCAACTTGAGAATTATCGCAGGGCTATCTATTAAAAGATTACTCCGTTCTTAACTTCCACACGCCATAAAAAAGCGCCTTCTCAAAAGCGCTTTCTTATGGACTTTGGTTTAAATCAGATTTTCAAAAAGAGCTTGTTTTATTTTGCTTTTTGCAGACGTAAAGCGTTCAAAACCACAGACAACGAACTCAGTGACATCGCCACCGCAGCAAACATCGGGGTGAGTAATAAACCTGTTAATGGGTAGAAAATTCCTGCTGCCACAGGTACACCCAAACCGTTATACACAAAGGAAAAAGCAAGGTTTTGTTTCATATTACGCACACCTAGTTTCGCCATATGTAGCGCATCGGCTGCTCCACGAATGTCACCTTTCACCAAAGTGACTTGCGCAGTTTGTTTCGCGATATCAGTTCCGTTCCCCATAGCAATCCCGACATTGGCTTGTGCTAAGGCTGGTGCATCATTAATCCCATCTCCCGCCATCGCCACAATTTTACCTTGGGCTTGATATTTCTTCACGATCTCCAGTTTTTCAGTTGGCGTACAGTTGCCATAGACTTGTTGAATACCCAATTCATTAGCCACCAACTGGGCATTTTGTTCGTGGTCACCTGTTGCCATGACCACTTCAATACCATCATCAATCAACTGTTGAATGACTTGCTGAGCATTGGCCTTAATCGCATCGTGAATAGAAATATAAGCCAGCACTTCTTGGTTATTGCTTAAGAAACTGATCACGTTGCCTGTCGCACGTTGCTGATTCAACTGGCTTTGCAAAGTATCATCTAAAGTAATGCCGAGTTGTTCTAGCAGCTTTTGGCTGCCAATATAGAGGGTTTGCTCGCCGATCTGCCCTTTGACACCAAACCCAGTCACATCTTCAAAGTCTGCTACTTTAAGCAATTGCTGTGCAGGGACAATTTGAGTCAGAGTTTGAGCAATCGGATGACTAGAATATTGCTCAATCGAGGCAATCCACTGTTCTACTTGAGTTTGTTCTACATTTGGACTGAGCAACTGAATTTCTTTAAGACTTGGTTTACCTTCCGTCAGAGTTCCTGTTTTATCGACAATCAATGTATTGACCTTACTTAACGCTTCAATCGCCTCTGCATCTTTAAACAGTACCCCTTTCTGCGCTGCACGCCCTGTCGTGGCCATCACGGACATTGGCGTTGCTAAACCCAGCGCACATGGGCAAGCAATAATCAGTACCGCCACCGCGCACATCAGAGCCAAGTCAAATTGTGCACCACCAAAGATCATCCAAGCAACAAAGGTCAGCACACTAATCAATAGCACGATGATGACAAAGTACTTGGCAAATACATCGGCCAAACGTTGTAACGGCGCTTTTGAACGCTGTGCTTCTGCTACCGTTTGAATCATTTTCGCCAAAGTGGTATTCGCCCCGACCGCCGTGGTTTGAATACGAATACTGCCTTGTTGATTGACCGTACCACCGATCACCGTGTCATGCACTTGCTTTTTCACAGGTACAGGTTCGCCTGTCATCATGGCTTCATCGACATAGGTTTTGCCTTCCACCACTACACCATCGAGTGGAATCTGCTCACCTGAGGCAATTTGTAAAATATCGCCTTGTTTGACCATATCAATATCCACTTCAACCACTTGATCGTTTTGAACCAACTTGGCCGTGTTGACTTGCAGTTTCAGTAAGGCTTTGAGTGAGTCTGCGGTTTTGGCACGCGCTTTCAGTTCCATGATTTGACCAAGCAAACTTAGAGACACGATCATACAGGCCGCTTCAAAGTACACTGCAACGCCGTGCCCAGTTTTGGCTTCCATTGGAATCACACTTGGGAAAATCGTTGCCACGACACTATAAATATAAGCTGCCAACACCCCGACACCAATAAGGCTCCACATATTGAGGTTGCGGGTTTTATACGAAGTCCAGCAACGTTCAATAAAGGGTTTACCCGCCCACAGCACCACAGGACTCGCGAGGACTAGCTCAATCCACGGCTGAATATGCGGTGAAATGAAACTATGAATGTGCGAACCCATCGCCAGTACAAATACAATCAACGTCAGTGGTAAAGTCATCCAAAAGCGATGGCTAAAGTCCACCAACTCTGGGTTGGGTGCATCATCTAAAGTCGGTTGCATCGGCTCGAGTGCCATACCACAAATCGGACACGTCCCCGGTCCTTTTTGTACAATTTCAGGGTCCATCGGACAGGTATAGTCCATATCCGCAGCCCCTTCAGGCACAGGACGCTGATCGGGTGGAATCAGATAAAACTCAGGGTCAGCCTTAAACTTATCTAAGCAAGAAGGATTACAGAAATAATAAGTCTGTTGCTGATAATCCGTTTTTAACTCTGTATTTGGGTCAACGGACATACCACAGACAGGATCAATAAATGCGGATGAACCAGATGGAGCATGATGTTCATGCTTTCCTCCACCGCAGCAACTACTTTTGGCTGGTTCTGCCTTAGGTTTAGATGCACAACAACTGGCTTTGGTATCTGGTACTGTTTGTGGCTTAGGCGCACAACAGGATGCTTTTTTCTCAACCACTTTCGGTGTCGACCCACAACAACCTGAAGCTTTAACTACAGAATCTAAATGTTCAACCTTTACATAAGCCTCTGGATTGGCAATGAATTTTTGCTGACACTTTTCACTACAAAAATAATAATCCTGCCCCTGCCACTCAGTGCGCGGTTTGCTTAAATCCGTCACGGTCATACCACACACAGGGTCAATAAATGTGGTCTTCTCTGCATCTGACACAGGTTTGGATCCGCAACCACAGCCTTTGGAAATAACTACAGCACTACCCTCTTTCGCCTGAGATGAAGCATTGCTTAAATCTGTTTTCGGCTTACCACAACAAGTGCTTGATTGTTTTTCTGAGCCTAAGTAAGCCTCTGGGTTAGCGGCAAATTTATTTAAACAGCCTGAGCAACAAAACAAATAACGAACAGATTGATGCTCATACACATGTGGAGAATCTTCCGCCACTGTCATACCACAAACTGGGTCGATCCTTACCACCGTAGGTGCTAATTTATCTTTGGAACAGCAAGAAGTTTTGTGTTGCTCACTCATTCTGACTCACCTTTTATTTTTTGATTGTGTTAGCATAAAGTCTGTACCTAGGTACTGAGTCAAGCCTTTTGGAGATTATTTTATGCTCACTATCGGCAAACTGGCAAAACAGTGTCATGTTAATGTAGAAACGATTCGTTATTATCAACGCATTGGTCTGATGCGCATTCCTGAAACCACCCAAAGCTATCGCTACTATAGCCAGCAAGATATTGAAACTCTGGGCTTTATTCAAAAAGGTAAAGATGCGGGCTTACAGTTGAGTGAAATTCAAGATCTACTACATTTGCAACTGGATGACCGCGAAAAAGTCCGTGATGTGATTCAGCAACGTCTGGAAAAAATTGATCAACGGATTCAAGAACTGAATGCTTTGAAACAACGGCTTTCAACTTGGGTGGATGAATGTAAAACCACGACAGATAGCTGTTGCCCTATTTTGCAAGAACTGAAAAAAGGTTCAACGATTGCACCATAAACAATTGCCGTCTTTTTTGACTTGGCGATCACTTTAACACTCATCTTTTCGATACTCAGGACTGCGTTCACCATGTCGATTGAACTTGCCCAACTCAGAAAACAGCTTCGCAAACAACGCAGACAAGTTTCCTCCTATCAACAGCAGCAGTCCGAACAGCAAATTTTACAGCGCTTAAAACGCGTGCCCGAATTCAAACATGCCACCCGTGTCGGGATCTATCTACATGCTTTTGGGGAAATTCAGACCCGTAAAATCATTGAATATTGTTTTCATCAGAAAAAAGCAGTGTATTTACCAATGATTTGCAATATGAACCAGCGCTTGGTGTGGGTCAAAGTTTCACACAACCAATTTCAAAATAAACGCTTTTCCCACCATCCGTTAGGTATGCAAGAGCCTATGGCAACACGTGGGCAACACGTTTCACATTTAGACCTCCTGCTCATGCCCTTATTGGCTTGTGATCCTTATGGCACACGTATTGGCATGGGCGGTGGTTTTTACGATAAAACCTTGGCTTCTGCGCCCTATCACCGTCCGTTTCGCCTTGGTTTGGCCCATCACTTCCAGTTAGTGCCACAGCGCTTGATTCGAGAAACATGGGATCAGCCTTTAGATGGACTGCTGACCCCTCAACAACATTTACGCTTCAAGCGCTAAAATTGACATTTTTGACTGTTGAGAATACTTAAAAATCACATGTTTAGTCATTTTTTATACAATTTATTTTGACCTGCCCTTGTATTTTTTAAAATACCCATCACTATAAAAAACATGGCAACACCGTTGTCACTCATTAGGAGTGCCCATGTCTGAAATTATTATGAATCAAGAAACCTTAGAGCCTCAGGTTCCAAGTGTATTACCACTTTTAGCGTTACGTGATGTCGTGGTGTATCCACACATGCAAATCGCGCTATTTGTAGGTCGTGAAAAATCGATCAATGCAGTTGATGTGGCTCGTAACAGTGACAATCTAGTATTTGTAGTTGCTCAGAAAGATTCTCTTTCAGAAGAAATTGATCACGACAACTTATATCAATACGGTACTGTCGCGAAGATTGTGCAAGTTGTGAATCATGAAAATGATGAAAACTGTATAAAAGTATTAATTGAAGGCTTACATCGTTCAAAGCTAGAAAAAATCATTGATGAAAATGATTATCTCACAGCAGAACATGCGCTTAGCCCAATGTCAGTCCACATTGACGAAACAACGCAAGAAACACGTGTACAAGAGTTACGTGCCCTGTTTGCTCAATACGCTGAAGCAAAACTACGTAATGCACGTGAACTCATTGCTGCAGCGAACAAGATTGATGATTTACTGCAATTGTTATTCTTCGTAGCGACCCGTGTTCCACTGAATATTGATGTGAAGCAAAAATTCCTCGAACACGATGAGTTTGAAGCCCATCTACAAGAACTGATGACATATTTATTGCAGCAATCTGAAGAACAACAGATTGAGCAAACTTTACATGACTCAGTGAAGCGCCAAATGGAGAAAAATCAACGCGAATACTTCCTCAATGAAAAGATGAAGGTGATTCAGCGTGAACTTTCTGACATGAATGGCGGTGCGGAAGATGACGTTGCTGAAATTGAAAAACGTCTTGCTGAAGCTGATTTGCCTGAACACGTGCGCAAAAAAGCTGAAAGCGAATTCCGTAAACTCAAAGCAATGCAACCTGCATCAAGTGAAGCGGCTGTGGTGCGCAATTATATCGAGGCTATCTTAGATACGCCTTGGAATAAAGCCAGCAAAGTCAGCATTAACTTAAGCAAAGCGCAAGAAATTTTAGATACCGATCATTATGGCTTAGATGACGTGAAAGATCGTATTGTGGAATATCTCGCGGTTCAATCGCGCGTGAAAAAACTTAAAGGCCCAATCCTTTGTTTGGTTGGCCCTCCAGGTGTAGGTAAAACTTCACTGGGTGAATCTGTTGCCAAAGCGACAGGTCGTGAGTTTGTCCGTATGGCGCTCGGTGGCGTACGTGATGAAGCGGAAATCCGTGGTCACCGTCGTACCTATATCGGTGCGATGCCGGGTAAAATTGTGCAGTCGTTGACGAAAGTCGGCGTAAAGAACCCATTGTTCTTGCTCGACGAAATCGACAAGATGGCACAAGACTACCGTGGCGACCCTGCTTCTGCATTGCTTGAAGTACTCGATCCATCACAGAACAGCAAGTTTAACGATCACTACTTAGATCTGGATCTTGACCTGTCTGAAGTGATGTTCATTTGTACGGCCAACAGCATGAATATTCCAGAAGCTTTACTGGATCGTATGGAAGTGATTCGTCTACCGGGTTATACCGAAGATGAAAAAGTCAATATTGCTGAGCGTTACCTTGTTCCTAAAGCAATCAAGAACAATGGTCTACGTGCAAAAGAATTGACTGTTCATGAAGAAGCGATTCGTGACATCGTGCAACGTTATACACGTGAAGCTGGTGTGCGTAGCTTAGAGCGTGAAGTCTCTAAAATTGCTCGTAAAGTGGTAAAAGAAGCGGTCAGTAAAAAGGCGAAAAATCTGCAAGTCGACGTGACTTCGGCTAACCTTCCAGACTACTTAGGTCCACATAAGTTTGACTTTGGTATGGCGGAAGATGAAGCTCAAGTCGGTCGCGTCAACGGTTTAGCATGGACTTCTGTCGGTGGTGAGTTATTGACCATTGAAGTTGCAGCGGTCAAAGGTAAAGGCAAATTCATCACCACAGGTTCACTCGGTGACGTGATGAAAGAATCCATTACTGCTGCTATGACCGTGGTACGTACCCGTGCAGATGAACTCGGTATTGATGCATCTCGCTTTGATGAAACAGATGTACACGTTCACTTACCTGAAGGTGCAACACCTAAAGATGGCCCTTCTGCAGGTCTCGCGTTAACGACAGCATTGGTTTCTGCCTTTACTGGTATTCCAATTCGTCCTGATATCGCGATGACAGGTGAAACCAGTCTAGGGGGCCGTGCAATGCGTATTGGTGGCTTGAAAGAGAAACTACTCGCAGCACACCGTGGTGGAATTAAGCTGGTCTTCATTCCTCAAGACAACGTCCGTGATTTATCTGAAATCCCTGACAATGTCAAAGAAGGTTTAGAGATTAAAGCAGTGAAATCAATTGATGAGATTTTACCGTTAGCATTAACATCTATGCCTGAACCATTGGTTAAGGCACCGATTGTGAAAGCAGTCGATGAAGGCAAAAAAGCTGCACGCCACTGATTCGGTATGATGAAAAGAGAGAGCTTCGGCTCTCTTTTTTTATTACAAATCAGCGTAGAGAATTCCACATACCGTCGTACATTGAGCAACTACAATAATTCAATCAAGGGATAGATGTAGGACAAGTAAAATGAAAAATCCAATTGGATGGTTTGAAATTTATGTAGATGACTTATCTCGTGCCAAACAATTTTACCAATCCGTTTTTAAGGTTCAGCTGACTGAACTTACACCACCTTCAGATGGTAATTCACTGCAAATGTGGGCATTTCCATCAGATATGCAAGCCTACGGTGCTTCTGGAGCACTGGTCAAAATGCCTGGTGTTGTTGCAGGAGCGAACAGTACCCTAATCTATTTTTCATGTGAAGATTGTGCGCACGAAGCCAGCCGTATTATGGAATTTGGTGGAAAAATCCATGAAGCGAAGATTTCTATTGGCGAATATGGTTATGTTGTGATTGCTTTCGATAGCGAAGGAAATATGATTGGTTTGCATTCTATGCAATAAAATAAACTTAAAATTCTAGCCTCAAGTGTACATGCTTTTTTTATAAACCTTTTAAGCTAATTTAGACTTGAAAATTTTGTAAAAATCCCGATATAAATAGTAGGAATATGTATGTGCTGTATGTTTTCTCTTTATTCGATTTTTAAAATCGTATGGTCATCTGATTCTCCAGACGGATGACCTTTTATCGCAGTTCTCACTACTTGGGAACTGCGTTTTTTATTGTTTAATGATCCATTAAGGTTTCAATAAATGCTGCACCAGCCCGTCAATCACATTGGTCATTTTAGTTAAATTTAATGTGGCTAAACGATCTGTTTTGGCGTGATAATGAGCATTTCGATAAAAAGCAGTATCCGTAATCATCACTGCTGGAATATCAAACTCCCAATAATTCAAATGATCTGAAAAATCGAAAGCATTGGCAAAGCTTGGTGCAACCAAACGCTGACATTCCAGTTGATTCAACTCCTGCATCGCAGCACAGTAGCCTGTACCTAAATCGCGTGAACTGACATTACTCACGGTTGCAATAAAATTACCATGGGTTGGATAAATCCATTTTAAACCCACTGGATAGTTCTGAATCGGCTGCTCGCTAAAGAAACCAATCATGTCTAAAATATACACCCCTTTAATCTTCTCTTTGTGAGCTTGGACTGACTTCGCGTGGACATAACTCCCCATTTGCTGAGTTTTAGAAAATGGAGGCTCTTCCAGACTATAAAAAACGAACTCTACATTATTAGGTAGTTTAGACTTTTGCTCTGCCAAAATCCGTGCAGTTTCAATTACACCAGCAACACCAGAGGCATTGTCATCGGCGCCATCTTGCTCACCAAAGACGTCATAATGCGCCCCAACAATCACGCGGTCTGCACGTCCGACGTTTAAACTACACACTACATTTCGGTAGATTTGCTGATTGGCCGTAAAGTTTTGATATTGGCATGGCACACCCAACAAGCGCATCTGTTCTTTAATCCATGCAGAGACACGATTCAGCTCGTCGAGATTTTTATAATTACGTGCTTTGCCCTGACCAATCACCTGCTCCAAATAGACCTGTAAGTTTTGTTCATCAGCCATTTTGACGTTGCTTGCGAATACCTGCCCTGTGAAAGTACCCAGTACAACAATCAACAAAAAAGCCTGTTTTTTTAAAATTTTGAGCCACATTGTTATTATTCCAAGTATTTCTTATTCCACTCATTTGTTGAATTAAGCAACATTGGCTCAATGAATTCAATTGCATTTTGTTTCGTCTCACTGCAAAGCCATACTTTCACCGTTATAATAAATCGTCTCCATATACATACTTCATTATGAAAATCCGTATTCTGACCATTGGTCAAAAAATGCCAGCGTGGGTGCTCACTGGTTTTGAAGATTATTTTAAACGTATTCAGCCTTTTGTTCAGACACAAATTATTGAACTGCCAATGGCAAAACGTGGCAAAAATGACTCGGAAGCAGATATTTTGAAGTATCGCCAAATTGAAGGTGATAGCATCTTGAATGCCATGAAAGGCAATGAAGTCTTGATTGCTTTAGAGGTTGGAGGACGCGAGTTTAGTACCGAAAAACTGGCTGAAACCATGAAAGGATGGATGCTTGAGGGTAATGATATTGTACTTGCTATTGGCGGACCTGATGGCCATTCTGAAGCAGTACGTAAAGCGGCTGCTTGGCATTGGTCATTATCTAAACTCACTTTGCCCCACCCCATGGTTCGCGTAATGCTGATTGAACAGCTATATCGTGCGATGAGCATCAACCATAATCATCCTTATCATCGGGCAGGCTAGGTCAATTTCCGTTCTATTTTCAGAACAATACGTTGATGTTTTTCACATTACTGAAATGAGCAGAATCTGACACAATTGTTTCCATCTTCCTTTATTAGGCTTTCACAATGAACTTACAAACGCTCCCCGGCTTATTCATTTCTCATGGCTCTCCCATGCTTGCGTTGAATCCTGAGCAAGTTGGGCCTGCGTTACACCGTTTAAGCCTAAACCTACCAAAGCCACAAGCCATCGTTATTATGTCTGCACACTGGGAAAGTAACGCACTAGAAGTAAGTACAGGTATACGTCCTGAGACATGGCACGATTTCCGCGGCTTTCCTGCTGAACTTTATGACATTCGCTACCCTGCCCCAGGTCAACCCCAGCTCGCTGAAGAAATCTTAAATTTGTTGGCAGAAGCAAATTTTTCAGCACATGCGAATGGCACCCGTCCGCGGGATCATGGCGTTTGGATGCCTTTACTACATATGTATCCTGATGCTGACATTCCTGTGGTAGAGATTTCTCTGCCAATGAACTTATCAGCCCAAGAGATTTATAGAATTGGACAAACGCTTGCGCCACTTCGTGAGCAGCAGGTATTACTGATTGGTTCTGGAAGTATCACACATAACTTAGCTGAGCTGTCTTGGCATGGCCAATCCCAAGCGGTACCTGAATGGGCATCGACATTTCGGAACCATGTGGTCGCAAAACTCAGTCATCAGGACTATGATGCGGTTTTAAACTGGGAATCTATTCCTTTTGTCCGTCGTAATCATCCAACTTTAGAACACTTTTCGCCCATATTTTTTGCGATGGGTACAGGGCATCGTTTTAATATTGTACATAGCAGCTTTACCATGGGTGCACTGGGTATGGACATTTATCGTTTCGACTAACACATAAATTTTAATTATAAATTAACAAAAAAATATTTATGGATACATTCTGAAACTGAAAAGAACTGAATGTATTCATTCTTTTAAAAAGAAGATGGGATATTATGGATCTTGTTATTTTAAATCAAGAACTTGTAACCATGAAATTAAAATATTTAGCGATTGCCCTTTTCCCACTCGCACTGGCCGCTTGCCAATCCTCTGATATCCAAAAAGTAGGAGATATCGCTGTGTCTGTACTCCAACAACAAAATGCAGATCAAACACTTGCAAACTACCATTGGAGCGCGAATACCACAGATGCGCCCAAGCCTTTGGTTTTAAACTTTGACAAAGCAGGTCGTCTAGGGATTGCAACCAGTTGTAACGGCATGGGGACTAGCTGGAAAGTTGAAAATAATCAAATCGTGACAGGTAACCTCATGGCAACACAAATGGCATGTGAACCGAAAGCCATGGCACAAGAAAAAGTCGTAGCCAACCTATTTGACAACCGTAAAGTGCCTTTCGTTTTAAATCTCAATGATCCTGAAGCACCAACATTAACAGTGATCTCTGCGAATGGTGAAAAAGTTGTTTTCACAGGCAAGCAAACAGCTGAATCGAAATATCAAAGTCAAGGTGAAACTGTTTTCTTAGAAATCTCACCAGAGACCAAAACATGTTCTACAGGCGTTGCTCGTATGGAGTGTCTACAAGTTCGTGAACTTAAATATGCTGAAAATGGGGTAAAAACCCAAGTCGATAAAGACTGGACATTATTTTATAACCATATTGATGGTTTCACGCATAACCCGAAAGAGCGTCAGATCGTACGTGTGAAGCGTTATGAAATTCAAAACCCTGCGGCTGACCAATCCAAATATGCTTATGTGCAAGACATGATCATTGAACGTGAAGCGGTAAAAGGCTCATTGTAATCGTTCAATGACCTAGAAAAAACCGAGGCTATACCTCGGTTTTTTCCTGAGTATTGATCTCAGTATATATAACTTAGAATACGCCTTGAGCAAGCATTGCATCGGCCACTTTTACAAAACCTGCAATGTTGGCACCATTAACATAGTTCACAGAGCCATCTTCTTGTGTACCGTATTTCACACAGTTACGGTGAATTTCTTTCATGATCGCATGTAAACGCTCATCAACTTCTTCAAACGTCCAACCCAAACGTAAAGCATTTTGTGACATTTCTAGGCCAGAAGTTGCAACACCACCCGCATTCGAAGCCTTACCTGGTGCATATAAAATTTTCGCTTGAACGAACTTTTCTACCGCATCTAAAGTTGAAGGCATATTTGCCCCTTCAGCTACACAAATCACACCATTTGCAAGTAGCGCTTCTGCATCGGCCGGATCTAACTCATTTTGAGTTGCACATGGCAAAGCGATATCACATGGAATAGACCAAGGGCGCTGACCTTCTAAGTATTCAAAACCATGCTTAGAAGCAAACTCAGAGATACGACCACGTTTTACATTTTTTAGTTCCATCACTTCAGCAAGTAGCGCGTCAGTAAAGCCATTTTTGACATATACTGTACCTGCCGAATCGGACAATGAAACGACTTTTGCACCTAAATACATTGCTTTTTCAGCAGCATACTGTGCCACATTCCCTGAACCAGAAATGGTAACCGTTTTAGCTTGAAAGCTATCACCGCGAGTTTTCAGCATTTCTTCCGCAAAATACACTGTGCCATAACCTGTTGCTTCAGGACGAGCCAAAGAACCACCAAAACTTAAACCTTTGCCTGTAAACACACATGAAGTGTCATTGCTCAACTTCTTCATCATGCCAGCCATATAACCCACTTCACGCCCCCCCACGCCAATATCACCCGCAGGGATATCTGTATTTGAACCAAGGTGGCGATACAACTCAATAATCAGCGCTTGGCAAAAACGCATGATTTCACCTTCAGACTTGCCCTTAGGGTCGAAGTCTGCCCCCCCTTTACCCCCGCCCATAGGTAGTGTGGTGAGTGCATTTTTAAAAGTCTGTTCAAAACCCAAGAACTTAAGAATAGACAAATTCACCGATGGATGAAAACGCATACCACCTTTAAATGGACCAATTGCCGAGTTGTACTGAACGCGGAAAGCACGGTTAACATGTGTTTGACCTTGATCATCTACCCATGAAACGCGGAATTGAATTGCACGTTCTGGCTCTACTAAACGCTCTAGCAAACCGTGATCTGCATAACGAGGATTTTTTTCAATGAACGGCCAAAGGCTGGTCATGACTTCCTCTACCGCTTGTAGAAATTCAGGTTGATGTGCATCACGTGTTTTCACGTAATCTAAAAACTCATTAAGGCTGTTATATTTCAACGCTTAATCCTCAGCAAAAAAATGGATCAAAATTGGTCAAATTTTATAAACAATGTTAAATTTTGGCGCAAACAATTAAATATCTTTTCCCAACAATTCACAACACATTTATTCAAAAAAACATATTTATCATTTATATAACAATTATTTATATTAAATATGTCTTAAAACTGGTTATAAAAAATACCAATAAAAACACAGATTTAAAATCATTTTATGCGCAAAAAAGATGCAACAAATGAACCATTTTAGAACATAAGATTATTCAAAAAAAACATGGTAAAATTCAGCATCTACTTAAATTGTCCTAGTATCTCTGCACATACAGTTGCAGGGTCGGTTTACGCATGAACTCGCACATTTCACTTATCCAAAATATAGATGCCCTCCTTCCCCAAACCCAATGCGGGCTCTGTGGACATCGTGATGGTTGCTTGCCTTATGCTAAAGCCATCAGCGAAGGTGAGGCTGCCAATAAATGCGTCCCAGGTGGACAGCCTGTAGCAGATGCATTGGCTCAGTTGCTTAATCGGCCAAAATTCATCGCAGAAGAAAGTGTTTGGCCTATTCAGGCTGATGGCCGTCCGCAGAGAATGAAAGCCATCATTCGCGAGGATGAATGCATTGGCTGTACCAAATGTATTAGTGCCTGCCCAGTAGATGCAATCATTGGTTCTGGTAAACTCATGCACAGCATTTTGTCTGACCTATGCACAGGTTGTGAGCTATGTATTCCGCCCTGTCCTGTCGACTGTATTGACCTCATTCCAGATGCAGACGAAATACCGACCGAAATCTTGCGTAAAGCTGAGCAAGATGATCTAAGACAACGCTATTACGCACATATACAACGTGAAGAAAAACAGCGTCTACACCGCAAAGGCCCAGTAGTTCGTGCTGAAATTGATACAGCGTTATTTGCCCAATTTTCAGCACAGAACGATGCAGTACCTGATATTCAGATCATTGAAAAAGAACCAGAAATGACGGTAAAACTCGACGCAAAATCCACCATTGAACTGGCGAAATTACGCGTACAAATCAAAAAACTAGAAAAGCAACTCAGCGTGCGTGAAGATACCCAAAAGCGTCTGTTGTTAGATGATTTAACCCAACAGCTTAATCAGTTACAGGAAGCTTAGAGCATGCTAACCACAAGCGGAAAACCTGTAAAAAACATGACCAAAAAGCAAATCCAAATCTTTTTTGAACGTTTACGAGCACAACGCCCAAACCCAAAAACTGAATTGAATTATTCAAGTCCTTTTGAGCTATTAGTGGCCGTGACCTTATCTGCTCAGGCAACGGATGTGAGTGTCAACAAAGCCACAGATAAACTCTTTCCAGTTGCCAACACACCTGAAACGATTTATGCCTTGGGTGTAGATGGTTTAAAAACCTATATTAAAACCATAGGCTTATATAATGCGAAGGCTGAAAATGTCATTAAAGCTTGTAAGATACTGATTGAAAAACATAATAGCATCGTGCCGAACAACCGTGCTGATTTGGAAGCTTTACCCGGTGTAGGGCGAAAAACAGCCAATGTGGTGTTAAATACTGCTTTTGGACAACCGACCATGGCGGTCGATACACATATTTTTCGTTTAGGCAATCGTACAGGATTAGCGGTCGGCAAAAATGTGCTGGAAGTCGAACACCGTTTAGTGAAAGTCATACCGAAAGAATTTATTGTCGATTCACACCATTGGCTCATTTTACATGGTCGATACTGCTGTATCGCACGCAAACCGAAATGTCATGAGTGCATCGTTTCAGATGTATGTAACTGGCCAGATCGTTTTGAATTTGGTGCAGCACGCATTGCCACAAAAACGATAATAGAAGCTGAACATTAAAGTTCAGTTTTTATTTTTGATTGGATTTATCTTTTAAGTCTTGCTGCAACTTCGGATGCAACTGCCGTTCTGGCTGCTTATTCGACATTTTTTCTTGTTGACTGACATCGCGCAGCATTTTTGCGCTGATATAAAACAAACCTAATAACACCGCCACAGCAACAATAATTAAAACAATGATTCCAACTTGTGCCACACGCGACTCCATTTGAAAAGGATCAAGAAAAAGAGCCCTAATATGACTTAGAGCTCTTTCAATGTCAAAACATTGCCATGTTTAAAACATGCAATTATTTGTCTTGATCAAGAATTGCAAACAAATCCGCTTGTACTTCGTCAATTGGACGTAAGCCATTCAGCTTGTCATAAGTTGGTGCATTTTCACCAGACGCTGCGCGACCTTGGTAGAAACCAACCAACTGTTCAGTTTCAGTATGGTATGAACCTAAACGTTTACGAATCGTTGCTTCTTGGTCATCTGGACGTTGTACCAATTCTTCACCAGTTTCGTCGTCTTTACCCTCCACTTTAGGTGGGTTGTAAACGATGTGATAAACACGACCCGATGCAGGGTGCTGACGGCGACCCGAAAGACGTTGTACAATTTCTTCGTCAGGAACATCAATTTCAATCACGTGATCAATGTTGATGCCTTCTTTTTCCAAAGCTTCAGCTTGCGGAATCGTACGAGGGAAACCATCAAAGATACAGCCATTTGCACAGTCAGGTTGCGCAATACGTTCTTTCACTAAACCAATGATCAGTTCATCAGATACAAGACCACCGTTGTCCATCACGCTTTTCGCCTGTAGACCGAGTTCAGTTCCTTCACGAATTGCAGCACGGAGCATATCACCGGTTGAAATTTGTGGGACATTGTAGCGCTTACAGATCAACTGAGCTTGTGTACCTTTACCTGCTCCAGGTGGTCCGAGTAAGATAATGCGCATAAAAAAACATCCTCATTTAAACAATGTATTTGACACTTTGTACATGTCGAAAAATTCGACATATTTTTAGCATCTAATTATAAGAAAGCCACAAACAAATGTATTGTACCCGCAATAAAGCCCGTTACCCCACCCAATAAAATCAAAATCCATTCGTCTTCCTGAAATGCAGGACGTAATAAGTTTTGAAATTCTTTCGGCGTTAGCTCTCGAATACGGTCTCTAAACATTTTATAGATTTTCTGTGCACGGCTCGCATTGAACGCTGGGTCGC
>NZ_DKIK01000144.1:0-4304 GCF_002454215.1 Acinetobacter sp. UBA6720 | reverse complement strand
AAAACGTCATGTTCTAATCGGGGTGCTGTAACAAACTCTAACTCTGAAGGGTTCATGTGTTGTCCTATGAATGAATTGATTTCATAGAACTGGCATGTTCATATTTTTTTAAACCAAATCTCCTCTTCCAGCTTTGCTAAAGCAGTCTGCGCATTCCACTCTTTGATTCTTCTATTTTCTTCTGTATCAGGTATTGGGCGACCATGATGCTGATAATCCCCCTTATAAAACGTTTTACGCCCTCGTGGTTTAACCAATAACGTCTGCTCGTATTTATCTGGGTCACTGAGATACGCAACTGCACCCAAAGCATTATTGCCTTGTTCGGGTATTGTTCGACGAATATCTCCAATGCCTAAACGACCTTGTTTCTCGTAGTTTTCTTTATTTTCTGTCGTGTTGATGTTCCATCCCGTCCCTTTGCCTAAAGTAATCTCATTCCACTTCTCAATTACCCCTTCAGCAATCTTATAATCGCTCTGGTGCTCAGACCGATTAATCACCAATGCTAAGTGAGCATGAAAGCCTTTGGTTATACCCTGCTCCAGTGCGATCGCATAGGTCAAAAGTGCATCAAAATATCCATTCTTATCAGTGATCAAATCACGTAGTTTTCCGATATGCTGATAGAAGTCATTTACTGTAATTTCACTCATGCTGTCCTTGCTATAGCTCAAATCCACTCTGATCACTAGAACCGAATAATACCCCTTAATTGCGCCTTCGAACTCCTCAAGTAATGCCACTCGAT
This sequence comes from Acinetobacter sp. UBA6720, assembly GCF_002454215.1. Classification (NCBI taxonomy): domain Bacteria; kingdom Pseudomonadati; phylum Pseudomonadota; class Gammaproteobacteria; order Moraxellales; family Moraxellaceae; genus Acinetobacter; species Acinetobacter sp. UBA6720. The sequence goes on along the minus strand of NZ_DKIK01000144.1, from coordinate 3,553 downwards.
TGAATTCTTTCCGTCTCGCAAAGCTTTTGATCTCATCACGTATCAGCCCTCGATGCGCATGCAGGATTCGTCTTAATGCCTTAATTTCCCCTATTGAAAGCCCTGTCAGATATTCAGCAAAGCTAAGCATGCCACGTTGGCTATTGACGTATTCAGTAACTGCAATAAACGCCCTAAGCGATGCTGCATACTCAAGCCCTTCTTGTTTAAACGCTTCAAATGCGCAATACAAGCGTTCTAGGTTGAAAATGAATGCTTCGTCTGAAATATCAAAATTAAGACATACATCCACAAAGGTATGAATGGTACACATCACCCCTGCCTGATCATCTAAATCCAATGGGAACACGTTGAACTTCCTTAACTATGATTCACGTCATAGTTAAGCAATCGACTTATTTTTTTAAATAGTGTTCTTATCTAGAGTAAGAACAAGTCATCCACTATCCGCATATATCGAATAGTGCTCTCATCCTACATGGACTATTGGTCCCTATCATCATCCATATTGGGTATATATTCAGATCTGAATGACATGTCTAACTGTTCTTGTTATCTGTATGAGTAACAGTGATTGTATTGATATATCTAGTATTTATAGTTCTATACGCTATAGTCATTAATCTATTATTAGTATTAATCTCTATATTAATAGTATATAAAACCGTCTTAGCGTAAAAGCAATAACCATAGCCCAGCCGATCAGCAGAATTTCCAGACCTTCGGCTAAGCTCGGCTTTTTATATATTTTAGCGTTACGATAGTTAAGTCAGAAAAATGGTTTTCAGCTTTATTTTCTCTGAATCCCCTTAATATTTTTTTTGTTCGCAATTGGGGTCAAAACAAAATACTGAAAATAATGACTGGCTTCATAGAACCATGAATGCAATATTTTTTTCAGTTTTTTTCGATCTTCTTCCAAAGTTTGGAAGTCTACGTCATCTAATCTGGATGTTGAAATGTCAATAGATACATGATCCGCATCAATGGTGTTATTATCATTGTATTTACCGAACAACATTCTTAATTTAGCGAGAAACAGTGTTTTGAAGCCCCCTCCCAACTCGCCAGTCCGCTCATCATAATCGGTATAATTACTATCGATCGAAAACAACAGGGTTACTTTATAAGTGGGCTGAGCTGATTGACACTGAATGATGGTCCAATGACCAAGATATGCATAGATTTCTGGCTGACCCACTTTTTGCAATCGATCTATTGCCTTACGAATTGTAGAATCAATCATCGTAAAATTTTCAGTAAAATTGCCACAGCCAATCACCAGAGTTAGCAATACATGTGTCCCCTGATAAGCCTGCATCTCATCCCAGTATTTCAAATACATTCTATACGCTTTTTTGCTTTGTGCACTTTGTGAATTTAACCATTTTGCTACAGACTGTCCTTGGTGTTGCGCATTTTCCCTTACTGTGCTTAGCTCTTTCTTTTTAAGTGTATGGTTGATATAGCTGAATCTGCTTAAGACTGATACACCGATCTGATCTAAGGCTTTCCCATAATCACACAATTCAACTAATGTTCCTGCTAATAAAGAACGGATATTTTCAACAAGTGTGTGCTTAATTTCATTTGGACGCATCACCTGCATATGGAACTTAGCCTGCCTTTCTTCTATCTGCTGCAATGCCAAAAAACCAACCAGAACTCTTGTACTAAAAATACAGCCATACTCCTCAAGCAATCTTTTCAGCGATGTATAAATATCTATAAAGCTCACTCCAGCAAAGAAATACTCATAAATTCGATTGAGATCCGTTGCCCAAATAGGACGATTAACCATTAAAGGTTGATACAATGATTGCTTCCACTCTCCAGCCAAGTAGACAAACATTTCAATTTTAATCAGCCATTGAAAATCTGTATAAAGATTGAAGGGATAAGCGATTTCGAATTTTCGTATTAAAAAATTATAGCAATGTTGAATTTCTGCAAGTTGCCCAGCAACAGATCTGGAAAATTTACTTTTTTTGAGTAAATCTGCGTATATTTTTTGATGAGCAGAATAAGGTTTATGAACAGTATTTCGTTTTTGCTTTACTGCTGTTTTAGCAAGTACTGGCTGATCTTTGGCTGTTTCGAATTCTGAATAGCATCCTGCTTCTAATGCGTGTCCTGCGATACTTACAGTAAAAAGCTCGGTTTGGTTAGCAAAATAATTTAACGTGGTCCGAACAAAATTTTTGTATTTTGCTGAGTCTTTTTTTAGAATTCCATCCGTCTCAAAATCATCCCACTGATAATTTTGCACCCTCACGCAATAAGGCTTGGTTTGCAATTCTAAACCAGGAGCCAAAGTACAACGTTCGAATTCCGTCAAATCATAAAACGTACTTTCCCAGACCTGCCGAATTTTTTCTTCGAGTGATGCGATCGTTTCTGAACGTGTATTTCTAAAACAAAAAACAGCAAAAATATTAAAACAGTAATTAATACCAAATTCAATTTTATCAAAATGTGTCAGCAATCCTTCAATATTGCGTATTTCCGCTCTAAAAAATTGCAGGTGCTTTTGACAGCGCTCTTTAGCATGATTTAGATTATTGGAGTCAGCCGATACATTGTATAAGGGATCGATATACAATAATTTTAGGCTGATAAATTTAATGGATTGGCTGTGCTTGAAGCAAGCATCAAGTTTTGCTTGAAACGGAATAATTCGACGATCCATCTCATTCATGAATTGATCAGGAATGGTGAGTTGCTGATCAAAAAAACTTAACGTCTTTAGATCGATATTTCCTTTTGGAAAATCAATTTTGATGAAGGGAATCGTATGCTGATCGACAGCCTTAGCAAATAAGGCAGGATATTCGATTTGAGCATCGATCAAGCGCATTTCAGTGTAAAATGGGAATACTGAAGCTTGATTAAGCTTTACAGAGGTTAGACACGCTGAAAGATGATGATATTGCTTTTTTTTATCTTCTAGGACGCGATGGAAAGATGCCAGTATTTGATCTCTAAAAAAATCAGAATTGTCTTCTACATATGCTTTAGATAGGTTAAACTCATACAGCTTAGAAAGAAAATCTAACCCAATTTTTTGTGCTTTATTCGGTTGTTGCCGTACTCCTCCAGCAGGATCAAAATAATAATTAAACTGAACAAGTCTCATCCAAAAGAGAATTATTCCTGAAATGTCCTTCACCCTCTGCCGATAACTAATTTTCCCCGATACCACCCCAAATCCCCCCAATTTCATTACATAGTCAAAATACTATATTACTCTGCTTATTTTTAATTTAAGACCCTATCTTCACATTATCAAAAATCAGAATAAAAAACACCTTTTTAGACAGGTTTCCAAGCTCAACCTGAATGATGAACGAGAATTTTCACCATAAGATTTCGATGTCGTCGCAGGTGATTGACTAGTACTTCATCGCAATATGCTGTATTAAATGGGAGTTGCTTTTGCTGTGGAAAATACCGCTCTGGATGCTGTAGAAACTGTTCCCATTTTTTATTTTCATTCTGTAATTCCCTGATCTGGTTTAGATAGGTTCTATCCTGAATTTTAAATGACACACCA